>JACDBO010000153.1 GCA_013694885.1 Chloroflexia bacterium
TTCGGCCAGACCGGGCGCAGGCGCACCGACCCAGGGAAACAACTCCCGCTGGCGCTGCCGACCGAGCAGGACCACGTCGTCCTGCCACGCGCGACCTCGTGGGAGCGGATGGCCGACGAGTATCGGGTCCTCGGTCTCTCGCCGCACTTCCACCCGCTCGGTCTCATGCGCGCGCGGCTGCCGGCGGGGATGGTTTCGAGCCGGGAGCTGGAGAAGCTGCCCAATGGCCTGCTGATCCGCGTCCCCGGTCTGATCGTCTGCCGGCAGCGGCCGGCCACCGCCAAGGGAATCACCTTCCTGCTGCTGGAGGACGAGTTCGGGCTGGTCAACATCATCGTCTACCCGGACCTCTACGAGCGGCAGCGGCTACACGTCCGGGCGACGCCATTGCTTATCGTCGAGGGCCGGCTCCAGCGCCTGAACAACAACACCAACGTACTGGCAACCCGGGTTGTGCCGCTAGAGGATGCGGCATTCGTCTACCCGCGGCACCCCTCCGACGCGCGTGAGGACCCGGTCACGGAGGGTAGCGACGCCGTGGACCCGCGCACGATCCAGCTGGTTCGGCTGGAGGAGGCGACGGACGGTCCTCAGAACCGGGCCGAGGTGACCGCGATCAAACCCCACGCGCACAACTACCGCTGACGTTCATCCCGCCGGTCGATCCAAAGCTCATCCCGCTCCACCACCACGACGGCGCCCTGCCCCAACTCGACTGTCCGCCGCCCACCAACGTGCCCGGACGCTCGCAGCACCGCCTCGACCCGATCCGCCGACAACTCCACCGAGGGCACCTCGCGGGCAACCCACAAACGGACGACCCGCCGCCGCAGCGCCAACGGCAGCGCGGCCAAAGCTGACCGTCGCACGCCCCGCTCAACAGTCAGGACGTCGCCAGCCATTGCCCTGCCTGACTGCCGATCCAACTCGGCGTCGTCTTCGGCGGCGAGCGCGGCAAACCGCGCCAACCCGGAGACCGCGCCCGGAACCGCACGCTCGAGCGCCGGCAGCACCTCGTGCCGGATCGCGTTGCGGCGCAGCGCTCGATCATCGTTCGAGGGGTCGTCGACGATCGGGAGCGCGAGACTTCGAGCGAACGTACGCACCTCGAGGCCGGATTCATGCAGCAATGGTCGCCACACCAGCAACTCCCGCGCAACCGCGTTCCCACCGACGTCAGACCACCACGGAACACGCATCGTCGTCAACGACAACATACCGACCGCGCCACCAAGCCCGGCACCGCGCGCCAGATGCAGCAACACCGTTTCGGCTTGATCCGCTTGATGATGACCAAGCACCACGGTATGGATGCCGCGGCGGAAGGCGACATCGGCAAACGCGCGGTAGCGCTCACGCCGGGCCGCTTCCTCGACGCCGACGCCACGATGGCCGGCCAACCTGGCCGGATCGACGGCGACAACCTCACACTCGACACCCAACGTCTCGGCGGTGCGCCGCGCGGTGGCCGCCTCGGTGCTTGAGGTGGGCCGAAGACGGTGGTCGACGTGAACCGCTTGCAGTTGAACCAAACCCACGCGCTGTAGCGCCGCCAACGAAGCCAGGAGAGCCAACGAGTCAGCACCACCGGAGAAGCCAACGAGCAGCGAGGTACCAACCGGCCAGCTGGTCTGCTGGAGCCGCTGCCGGACACGCTGCACGATGCCGTGTTCCCGGTGGCCAATGGTTGAATCGCCGGGCATCGCGTGGTCCGCGTTGTCGTTCATGAGAACTCTGAGGGGAAGGAGAGGTGCCGACGGGTGGAATCGAACCACCGGCCAAGGGCTTATGAGTCCCTTGCTCTGCCGCTGAGCTACGTCGGCCAGACAGGTACGAAATGGTACCAAAGCCCAAAACGCAGCGTCAAACGGCCCGGTCGCCGGTTTCACCGGCGTAGCCGCACTCGACAACAGGGAGGCACGACCGAACCGACAAAACTTCCCCTTACTATTACATATCGGCGCGGGGGCGATCTGTATTACGTTTTTAACAATGATTTAACAATGAAGCGATGGGACGAACGCGGTGTGCAAGGTTCGTGGGTGCGATTTGTCATGCTGCCCGGCCCTGAAGGGACCGGGCTAAACCTACGAACCCGGCTAAAGCCGGCTGACGGATTGGGCAAGGCCGCGGCGAGACGCAGTCGGTTCGGAACACCGGTGCGGGTGCTAGACTCTGGGGAGTACGAACACATGAGGGAGGATTGCCGAACCGAACCTCCGTTCAGGGAATGATTCGCATCATGCTCGACCACGCATCGCGATTGCTCGAAGGGCTCAACCCGGCGCAGCAGGAGGCCGTGTCGACGACGGAAGGGCCAGTGCTGGTGGTGGCGGGTCCGGGGTCGGGCAAAACACGAGTGCTGACGCACCGGATCGCGTACCTGATCGAGGAGCGGAACGTCAGCCCGGACCAGATCCTCGCGGTGACATTCACTAACAAAGCCGCCCGCGAGATGCGGGACCGGGTCGACCGACTCCTGACGGGAGGTTCGGCGAGTGGATTGGTGATGGGGACGTTCCACGCGCTCGGCGTGCGTATCCTGCGCCAGAACCCCGGTCTGGTCGCCGACCGGCTCGGCTTGTTGCCCAACTTCCTGATCTACGATGACGGCGACCAACTCGAACTCGTCAAGCGCGCGGTCGTGGGGATCGGTCTCGACCCCAAGCAGTTGGTACCGCGGCGGATGCTCTCCCGGATCTCGAAGGCCAAGAGCCTGCTGATGACGCCGGACGAGGTCGCCAACGAAGCGACGACCTACGACGACGAACTGGTGGTGCGCGTCTACCGCGAGTACGAGCGGGTGCTGCGCGGGGCAAACGCGGTCGATTTCGATGACCTGCTGGGACTGCCGATCCGCCTGTTCGATGAGGTTCCGGCGCTGCTCGAAAACTATCAGCGGCGATTCCGCTACATCCTCGTCGACGAGTACCAGGACACGAACCGCGTCCAGTACGTTCTGGTGAGCGCGCTCTCGGCACATTTTCGGAATCTGTTCGTGGTTGGCGACCCCGACCAGTCGATTTATGCCTGGCGGCAAGCAGATATCCGCAACATCCTCGACTTCGAGAAGGACTACCCGGACGCTCACCAGATTCATTTGGAACTGAACTACCGCTCGACCGCCCGGATCGTCCAGGCGGCGGACCGACTGATCCGAGACAACACACAGCGGATCGACCGGCGGATTCGAACCGAGAACGTGGAAGGCGAACTGATCGCCGTGCGCGAGCTGGCCGACCAGAACCATGAGGCGAGCTTCGTCGTTGGTGAAATCCGCCGTTTAACGGTGGCGCATGGTTTGAGCGGCAATGACGTGGCGATCATGTACCGGACGACGGCGCAGAGCCGGGTGCTGGAAGAGGCGTTCCGGAACAGCGATATCCCGTATCGGATCGTCGGCGGCGTCCGCTTCTACGCACGCAAGGAAGTCAAGGACATCCTCGCCGTCTTCCGGTTGCTCCATAACCCGTCCGACCGGATCAGTCTGGAACGCGTGCTCGACAACCTCCCACTCGGACGCGGATTCGGTCCCAAGGCGCTCGATACGGTCATCGAATGGGCCGCGAAACGCCGGCAGCCAATACTCAACGCATTCGTCGCATTGGTGCCCTCGGTAGATACGGAGGCGCGCGACCAGCCGCCCGCGTTCAGCGGAGCCGCCAAGGCGGCGGCTGAGCGATTAGGCCGTGTCTTCGCCGACCTGATCGAGCGCGAGCGGTCATCGACGCTGCCTGAACTCTTCGACAGTGTGGTCGAGCAGACTGGGTACCGGGACACCTTCAACGAGGCGAACGAGGAGGAACTCCAGCGCTGGGCCAACGTGCTGGAGTTGCGTGGCGACCTGGAACGCTATGACACGATGGAGCCGGGAGCGGCGCTTGCCGCGTATCTCGAACAGGTCGCGCTGGTGGCGGACGTCGACTCCATGGACGACGATGCACGGGGTCAGGTCACGTTGATCACGCTTCATTCCGCGAAGGGGCTCGAGTTTCCGGTCGTTTTCATCACCGGCGTTGAGGAAGGGCTGCTGCCGATCAGCCGCGCGGTCGAAGCTGAAGCGTTCGACCCCGCCCCGCTCGAAGAGG
>JACDBO010000158.1 GCA_013694885.1 Chloroflexia bacterium
CCGCCGACGAGTCTATGCGACGGAGGGCCGAGGTGCGAGGGTCGAGGGCCGAGAACCGACGAGGACCTCGGCTCTTCGACGGGGTCGTTGTCGATGCGGTCTCGGGCAGCTAGCCAATCGAGCGCTCAAGGTTTAGAATAGACTAAATTAGAGATGCGCCCACGCTATCATCATCCGTGCGTGGTGTGGAAATGTTGATAGGAGCCGGAGAAACCGACCGATGAACCGACCGAGATTGAATCGACGCGCGCTGTTTCGCCTCGGGGCGGGCAGCGGCGCGCTGGCGGGGGCGGCGGCAGCGGCCCCGTTTCTGCTCCCCGGCAGCCGCTCCGGGGCGGCGGTGGCTGACCTCGCCGCCACGCCGGCCGCCGGCACGCACGACCAGCACACCACGAAGGAGGGGCACAGCCCGAGCGCGACCGTCGGTGACGTCGACCTGACGCGCTTCAAGGTCGATCCATCGGTGTTCGTCAGCACCTTCGACTACGGCGAAACCACGCGGATGGCCGACGGCACCGTCGTCCGCGAGTGGCAGATCGGCGCCTACGATGTCGAGATCGAGATCGCGCCTGGCGTCTCCTTCCCGGCCTGGACGTACAACGGGCAGGTGCCGGGTCCGACCCTTCGCGCCAACGAAGGCGAGCGTCTGCGCATCCACTTCGTCAACGCCGGCTCGCACCCCCACACCATGCACTTCCACGGTATCCACAGCTCGTTCCACGACGGGGTCACCGGGATCGGACGCGGCGATGTCGAAGTCGGCGAGCGCTTCGTCTACGAGTTCACCGCCAAGCCGTTCGGCTGCCACCTCTACCACTGCCATACCGCGCCGCTCAAGCGCCACATCCACAAGGGGCTCTACGGCACGTTCATCATCAACCCCGACCCCACGAAGCACGGCGACCGCGCCAAGGCGCGCCACCCCGACCGCCCCGAATCGGACGCCTGGCAGGAATTCGTGATGGTCATGAACGCCTTCGACACGAATTTCGACGCCGGCAACGAGGTCTACTGCGTGAACTCGGTCGCCTTCCACTACATGAAGCATCCGATCGTCGTCGACCGAACGCGGCCAATCCGCATCTACCTCGTCAACATCACCGAGTTCGACCCGATCAACTCGTTCCACCTCCACGCCAACTTCTTCGACTACTACGACCACGGCACGACGCTGGAGCCGACGCTGCGCACGGTCGACACGATCATGCAGGCGCAGGCGCAACGCGGCATCCTCGAGTTTAATTTCGCCGACCATGAGCCGGGGCTCTACATGTTCCACGCCCACGTCTCGGAGTTCGCCGAGCTGGGCTGGATGAGCGCCTTCGATGTTCGGTAGGAGTTTCCAGTGCCCCGGCGCTGAAGCACCGGGCTCAACAAGGAAGCCTCTGCGAGGCTGAGCACGAGTTCGATTCGCTGCAAGCGCGCGAAGGGTTGGCGGGGAAAGGATAAGAGGCGGCCATGGATCAGGCGAGCACATCACAAACGTCGGACGCCAAGCGGTCTTTTTCGGGCACCAAGTGGCTGCGCGGACCGGTCCCGCTTGGGCTGTTGCCGCTGCTGCTGCTGGCCGCCGTGCTCGTCCTGATCGTCCGCACCGACGCCGGGCTTGGCGAGCGGCGGACGCCGCCGATCGAGACGCTGCATGTCCAGCAGGTCCGCCTGCCGGAACCGGGGTTGATGACGCTTCAGGTGGTGAACGACGGGCCGGACCCGGTGACCGTCGCCCAGGTGCTCGTCGACGAGGCGTACTGGCAGTTCGAGATCAGCCCGCGGTCGACCTTGGAGCGCCGCGACGCCGCGACACTGTCCATTCCCTACCCGTGGGTGGAGGGCGAGGCCCACGCCATCTCGCTGGTCAGCGCCACCGGCGTCGTCTTCGAGGCCGAGGTCCCGGTCGCGATCGAGAGTCCGAAGGCGGATCGGGCCAGCCTGCTCCAGTTCGCCCTCGTCGGTCTCTACGTCGGCGTCGTCCCGGTCGCGCTTGGGTTGCTCTGGTACCCGTCGATGCGCCGGCTCGGACGGCGCGGCATGAACTTCGTGCTGGCGTTGACGGTCGGATTGCTCGTCTTCCTCGTCGTCGACATGTTCCAGGAGGCGCAGGAGGTGGCGCTGACGGTCGCCGCCGCCTTCGACGCCGCCGTCCTGGTCCCCATCCTCGCTCTGCTGACGGCGGCCCTGCTGACCACGGTCGGCCACACCCTGCGGCGCCGCCAGCGCCAGAGCGGTGGGCTGCCGTTGTCCTATCAGCTGGCCGTCGGCATCGGTCTTCACACCCTCGGCGAGGGGCTGGCCATCGGCAGCGCGTTTGCGCTCGGCGAGGTGGCCCTCGGCGTCTTCCTAATCGTCGGCTTCACCCTGCACAACGTCACCGAGGGTGTAGGCATTGCCGCCCCCGTCGTCGGCGACCGCCCCCGCCTCTCCCACTTCGCCGCGCTGGCGGCGATCGCCGGCGCCCCCGCCATTCTCGGCACCTGGCTCGGCGCCTTCATCTACTCGCCGCTGTGGACCACCATCTTCCTCGCCATCGGCGTCGGCGCTATCCTGCAAGTGATCGTCGAGGTCGCCCGCCTGATCCTCCGCACCCAGCGCCGCGCCAACGAGCCCGCGCTGACCTGGACGGTGTTCGGCGGCCTCACGGCCGGCATCGCCGTGATGTACCTCACCGCTTTGTTGGTGACGGCATAGGCGTCCCGCTGCGATGACGCCGGCCCTCGCCAGGCGGCGACGCACGACTGACGAGGTTGCCGAACAACTCGGGATCGACAGATAACACTCGCCCCGCAGGCAGCCGTCGGGGATCTCCTCAACAGGCGTGGGTTGCCAAATTTCCCACCACGAGTGTCGACCCCAAGTTTCGCATTTCAGGAGGTTTCAATCCCCACCCCGGCGAGAGCCGGGGTGCAACGCCAGCTCCTGGGCTCGACATACTACACTTGGGAGGTTTCAATCCCCACCCCGGCGAGAGCCGGGGTGCAACCCTCACCAACCAACCGCGAGGAGTGTAGCACGATGTTTCAATCCCCACCCCGGCGAGAGCCGGGGTGCAACGCC
>JACDBO010000203.1 GCA_013694885.1 Chloroflexia bacterium
ACCCCGACCTCGGCCCACTACCGAGCTGGACGAGCGTGCCCGGCAGCTATCTCACCGGCGACGCGGCGACACTCGGCGACCAACTCGCCGCCTACGCCGGCCTCGACGTCGCCCACATCATCGCCAACGTCTACCCCTTTACCGAGCAGGCCGTCGTCCGGCTTGCGGAGGCGAGTCAGGCCGCCAGAGCGTGTGTCGCGAGCCTATGCGGGGAACCCAGTCCGTAATTGTTAAATCTCGCGCCGGGGTATTGACAAATCGGCACAGTGTCCGTACAGTGGAACTACGCTCAACGGAGACGGGGTCACACCCGGAGCCGGGGAGCACACGGACGCCGAGGAGGGCAGCGCTCACGCGCGGATCTCGTCGGCGTTCGGCTTTAAGCCGCGCTGCGCGCGGAGGGCCAAGGGCCGAGTCAATACAATCTCGGCCCTCGCTCCTCGAACCTCGGCCCTTTCATACCACCCAGAAGCCGTGGGCGAACAGGATCGTCAGCATCGCCAGGAGCAGGGTCGAGCCGACGACCACGAGGTCGCGCGGCCAACCGCGCCAGCCGGGCCGCGTCAGCAGCAGGGCGGCGACGGGGTAGAAGCCGATGGCGACGAGCAGGTAGCGGCCGAGCGAGACCCAGGTCATGGCGACGTGGAGCACGACCATCAGCGTCGTGAATAGGGCGACGCCGGGGTCGAGCCGCCGCCAGACGGCCGGCAGACTCGCCAGCCAGAGGGTCGCCAGCGCCAGATTGAGCACGATGACGAGGTGGCGTGGGTCGCCGAGCAGCGCCTCGCGGGGGGAGCCGGCGAAGAGCTCCGCGTAGAAGCGGACGTGTTCGTCCCAGCCACCCCAGTTGGCCTGCGCGGTGAAGTAGGCGAGCGGATCGCCGAAGGCGCGCCAGGTGTAGAGCGCGTAGCCGGCGACCCCGAGCGGAGAGACCAGCGCGGTCACGACAAGGTCCCGCGTGGACGCGCCGCGCCGCCAGGCGAGGAGGAGCAGCGCCGGCGGCAGCGCCAGACCGACCAGCCGCGTTGCCGTGAGAAATGCGGCGCAGACCGCGGCGGCGAGCCACCAGCCGCGATCAGCGGCGACGAAGGCGAGCAGCACCAGCAGCAAGAACAGCGACTCGCTGTACCCGGCCGAGAAGAACAAACTGAACGGCGAGACACAGAGCAGCAGCGTGGCGGTGCGGGCGACATCGGCGCCGAATCGCCGCGCCATCAGCCGCGCGAAGAGGGGCACGGCGGCGAGGAAGCAGGCGTTGGCGAGCACCACCGCGGCCACCGCCAGTCGCGCCTCGGAGAGGGCCATCCCGGTCAGCTGCACCGACCAGCGCATCAGCAGCGGGAACAACGGAAAAAAACCGAGACCGCCGTCGTGGCTGAGGTTGGCGGCGTCGCCGTAGCCGTGCATGGCGACGGCGACGTAGTGGGCGGTGTCCCACCGCGCCCAACCGTCGAGCCAGAGGGTCGCCGGCAGGAAGGCGTCGGGGAGTTGCGCCGGGTAGAAGTCGAGCCGCGGCACGGCGCGGAGGGTGTACCAGCTGAGACCGAACAGCGGGAGCCGCGTGGCCGCGACGATGAGGAGAGCCTGCACCGTCAGCGACCCGAGGAGGCGGGCGACGCGCTTCCGGCGAACCGCGGGCGCGCCGAGCGGAACCGACCTCATCTCGATGATCGGCCCGGGGATCCCCTCGTCCGCGATACCGCCCCGTGGGTCGCCCCGCTGGTTGGTCACCGCAGACCGGGCAGCGCGCCGAGGTCGTCCTCGCCCTCGCGCGCCTCGAACCAGTGGCGCCAGAGCTCGTCGAGGTTCTCGCCGGACGCCTCCTCGAAGACCCGTTTCAGGTCCTCCGGTTGGGCCACCTCGAACCGAAACGCGCGGTAATAGGCCGACAGCGCCGCGAAGAAGGCATCATCCCCGATTTCCTCGTGGATGGCGGCGAAACCGATTGGCCCCTTGCTGTACGCGATGAAGACGTAGTCGCCCCCATCCTCGAAGGCGTCGGTCGGCGTGTCGACCACCTGATCGTTGTCTCCGCGCATGGCAATCTCGAACGGACCGTGCAGATAGCGCACGACGGTTTGTCCGGCCGCCCGGTTGTCGTAGACACGGCCGAAGTAGACCGCCGACGAGACGTATTGGGTCAGTCCTTCGTCGATAAAGGCATGCTGATACTGGTTGTTGCCGACGAGCGCGTACCACCACTGGTGGGCCACCTCGTGAGCCACCGTGAAGTCGAGGCCGTTTGGCACATCGAGGTTGCTATCGGGTGTGTAATATCCGGCGCCGATGTAGATGAGCTGCGGGAACTCGACCCCCGCCGCGTTGAACAGCTCGACGGCGGTCAGGTCCAGCTCGGTATACGGGTAGGGACCGAAGAGGTCGTTGAAGAGCGCCAACGCCTGCGCCGCGTACGTCAGCACCGCCTCCCCGGCCCGCTCGTCGCCGGGTTCGAACCAGGAGGTGATCGTCGTCCCGTCGACCTCCTCGCTGACGCTGGCGAAGTTGCTGTCGGCGACGATGGCGAAGTCGCGGACCGGCCCGGAGATAATCCGCTGCGTCTGCCGGCTGCCGTCGACGATCTCCTCGACCGCGACGCCGGTGGTAGCCAGGCGCCAGCCGGCGGGCGCGGTGAGGGTCACGTCGTAGAGGGCGGTGTCGCTGAAGATGGGATCACCGTTGCGGCTCGGAGGGTCGAGCAGAAAGCCATCGTCGGGGTCATACCCGGCGATGCTTGGGTACCAGTAGGCGAGCGCCCAGGTGCCGGATTGCGGGTCGATGTTGTAGATCCCATAGTGGTCGCGGCTATTGACGGGGACCTTCGCCGTGAACGCCAGCTCGATCGTGGTGGTGGCGCCGGTTGCCAACGGGGTGGCGAACGGCACCGTGGCGACCGTGCCGTCGTCATTCACCACCGGCGCCGCCGCGGTGCCAGCCACGTGCGCGTCGTCGATCGTCATGCCGCCCGCCTCGCCACCGGGGCCGTTGGCGTAGAGGCGAAAGGGTACCCCCGCCAGCTCCTGGTCGGTGGTGTTGAGGTAGGTGAGAACCAGGGTGCCGACGACCCGCGCCGGCTCGTCGCCCTCGGGCAAGCGGAGCTCGGCGACGAGCTTGTAGCGGGAAAGCGCATCCGCGGTCTCGGCGGCGATCGCGTCGCGCTGGTCGGGCTTGACCGCCGCGAGGAGCGGGTCGCCCGCGGCCGGTTCGGTCTGAGCGGCGACCGGCGCCCCGCCCGGCAGGAGCAGCATGGCGACGACAAGCCAGCAGAGGCCACACCAACCGCGGCGATGCTGCGACATAACATTGGGCAACGACATCGAACCAACGTCCTCCTGAGGATAACGGAGCTGGACTGGTAGAATGCGGACGATCCCGCTGCCGGCGGCGCGAATGGCCACCCGCCTCGCGGGCCATTGTACTTGGCGGTCGGATGCTTGATGGTCAGCAGAGAGCCCTCACCCCATGGACGAAGGTTCGAGGTTCGAGTCGGTTGCCGTCTCGGCCCTCGGCGCTCGAACCTCGAACCTTCGGTAAGGGCTGTCGGCGGGCTTTTCTTCGACCGCGGCGTGTACGATGCGGTGGTGCGCCACCTCGTCGCCGCGCTGCCGCACGAAGGCGTCGGGTTGCTGGCGACGGAGCGGGCCGCTGGAGTGGCCGGAGTGGATGGAACGTTGCGGGTGATGCGCTTCTATCCGGGCACGAATATCGCCGCGTCGTCGACCCGCTTTACAATGGATCCGGCGGAAGTGCTCGCCGCGTTGCGTGATGTCGACGAACATGGATGGTGGCTCGGGGCCATCGTCCATTCGCACGCCGCCGGGCCGGCCGCACCCTCGGCCACGGATCTGCGCGAGGCGCGCTATCCAGACGCGCTGATGGTGATCGCCGCGCTGGCGGAGCGACCGCCGAGGCTCCGCGCCTGGCGCGTGGCCACTGATGGTCCAAACCGGTGGGACGGCGAGACGAGGGGCGAGTTCACCGACGTGCCGGTGTGGATCGATGGCGAGCCAGGCGGACCGGCCGATGCCGGATCCGGATAGGATCGGGACTATGCGAATACCACCCCTCGGTCGGGCCCAACGTGGGCCGCTGCTGGCCGTGAGTCCAGCGGACCAGGCGGCCGGTGGCGAGCAGGCGGAAGCGCACCGGCAGGATGACGCGCCGGTTGCCGACCGGGCGGAGGGAGCGGCGCGGGAGCCGGTCAAGTCACCGTCGCGGTCGCCGGAGGAGATTCTGAGGGCGATCGCCGGCTATGCCACCGAGCTTGATCGCCTGGTCGATGGGAAGCCGGACGAGGTGTTGACGCAGCCCGCCCAGGACGGTGGTTGGGGGATGGTCGAGATCGTCTCCCACCTGCGAGATTGGGAAGAGGTGGGCCACGAGCGGCTGTGGATGATGCTCGATCAACACCATCCGCGGCTGACCGCCTACGATGACTCGCTGTGGGCGATTGAGCGGAACTACCGGGAACAAGTCCCGCGCCAGGTCCTCGCGCGGTTCCGCGAGCTGCGCGCGGCGCTGGTCGAACGGGTCGAGGTCATGGATGAGGCGGACTGGGACCGCGGCGCTGTCCATCCAGGTCGCGGCGAGATCACGATCCACTGGCTGCTCGACCGCATGGTCGACCACGACGCGGCCCACCTCGAACAGGCCCGCGACGTTCTCGGCTGAGTTGTGGAGGGGACAGAGGATAGTGAATGGAAGAGAGGGGAGACGAGGGGGACACTCGTTCTCCTGTCCTCTATCCCCTATCCTCTGTCCTCTAGAGTGAGGATGATAGAGATGGCGAGCGTAGGGACTGGAGGCGGCCGGGCCGTGCGGCATGTCGACGAACCAATCAGCGACGATGAACGCGCCGCGATCGCGCGGGTGGACAACAACGCACTGATCGTGCGGCTGCTCTTCACCATCAACCACCTCTCGCGGTGGCTGTCGCCGGTGCATGACCCGGTGCGGCTGGAGCGGGCGGTCTACCGAGGGGAGCCGTCGGTCAAGGACCTGTTGATCGGGATGCGTGACCACGAACTGGCGATCTTTCCCCGTGTCCATCTCATCGCCGTGCACGACAACCCGGACCTTGACCAACTCGCCGACCCGGAGTCGACCGCGGCGCGCCACGCGACCGACCGCGCCCGCACGACCATCGCCCTGCTGAGCGAGTTCCGTCGCCTGCGCCAGAGCACCTGCGCGGTCTTGCGGGCGCTGCCCGACGCCGGCTGGCGCAGAGAAGGCACGAGCCGGCGTCGGCACGACGTGACGATCCGGACCCTCGCCGAGTCGCTCGCCGAACATGATCTGCGTACCCTGCGGGTCATGGACGAGACCCTGGATCGGGTCGGCGCGCGGGAGGGACTGGCCCAACTGCAAACGGCTCACCTCGACGAGCTGCTCAAGCTCGTCCCCGAGCGAATGACGATCTAGCTTCGCGATATTTGAGTGTGCGGCGCGGCCGTCTCGCCACGCCGGCCGGGAGGAAATGGATGAGTTCGAGCGCGGAGAATCCCGGCAACGCGGACGGTCCCGGTGATTCCGGGAATGGCGCCGACCCCTCACCGGCGTCGGCGACGAGTGACGCCGGTGGAGCACGACTCGGGGTCGCGACGCGCGAGGGGCGCGGCGCCCGCGCGGCATCCGCTGCGCAGGCCACCTCCGGCCTGTCAGCCACCGAGGTGATCGAGGCGCTGGGGCGGGAGTTCTTCGCGGCACTGGACGCGCGCGACCCACGTCGACTGCGGCACACCTTAGCCGCCAACGCGACCTTCCGCGCGCATCCCCACGCCGCCCCGATCCGCCCCGCCGACGAGATCGTGGCCTACTTCGGCACGGTCGTCTCCTCCTACCCCAATGCCCACTGGGATGTGACCGACGTGATCGCCGCCGAGGACCGCGGCGCCGTCCAGTTCGTCATCCGCGAGTATTCGGCGCGGCAAGGTCGCGAGCTGATCTCCGAGCAAGTGGCGATCATCCGCATCGGCCAGGGCAAGATCGTCAGCATGGTCGGCTACTACGACACCGCCGAGTTCCAACGCATCTTCTGGGAAGGCGAGTAGCGCCCCTCGCTTCTTTGTCCATCAGGTGCCGAATCGGTACACTTGTGAAAGTGCGCACGAGCGTCAGCGTGGCGCGGTGTGAACCCGTTCAGTTGCGCTCGGAATGCGCCTTGGTTCCTATTCGCCTCCCTCCCGATTCCCGCGGAGTCGAGTGGCGGGTGATCAAGCCGGGAGTGACGGCGGGCAGTCAGGCCGAGACAACGCGGTAGCGACCATGTCCACCAGACGATCTCACAATGGAACCGACTGGCCAGCCCACGGCAATGGCGCTGGCGCCGCATTGTTCGAGGCCGCGCCCGCGGCGATTGCGGCGGCGGACGGTGCGCCTCCCATCCCCGACATCGTGATCCGGCGGCTGCCCATTTACGTGCGGACGCTGAACGCGCTGCGCCAGCGAGGTGTCCGCTCCGTCTCATCCGAGGAGCTGGCTGATCTGATCGGGGTCACAGCGGCGCAGATACGGCGCGATCTGTCCTACTTCGGCAAGTTCGGCAAGCAGGGCAAGGGCTACGATGTCGGGTTCCTGGCGACGACGATCAGCCGCATCTTGCGCCTCGACCGGCAGTGGCCGGTGGCGCTGGTCGGGCTCGGCAATCTTGGCCGGGCGATTGCCCACTATCGTGGGTTCGCGCCCTCCTCCTTCACCATTGTCGCGCTGTTCGATCACAATCCCCGCAACGTCGGCGACACCGTCGACGGGTTGGAGATCCTCCCTGACGACGAGCTGACCGAGGCGATTGAGCGAGAAGACATCAAGATCGGCATCATCGCCGTGCCGGCCGATCTGGCGCAGGAGATTGCCGACCGCATGGTCCGCGGCGGCGTCGAGGCGATCCTCAACTACGCCCCGGTCATCCTCAAGGTCCCCCCTCACGTCACCGTCCGCGAGATCGACCCTGTCAGCGCCCTCCAGAGCATGACCTACTACCTGAGCCGAGGGGACTAGAGGATAGGGGATAGGGGTTAGAGGACAGGGGGATGGTCGAACGCAGAACACCATCGTCCCGGCGTCAGGAGACGCTCGCATCGAGTCCACCTCACTCGCTGACCCTAACCCTAACCCCTATCCCCTATCCCCAACCCCTATCCCCCACGCCCCGCGTAGGGAAGCCCTGCTCTTGCCAGCGGCGGTATTTCCAGAGGCGGATGGCCCGGCGGATGGCGTGGACATCGCGCGGTTCCAGGTTCGAGAACGCGAGCAGCGCGTCGTCGGCGGTGTGCTCGGTCGCGCGAATCGATGCGATACCGTGGCGGCGCAGGATGTGGGTCACGCGCGGCGGCAGATCGAGCAGTTCGACATCCGGGTAGATGTGCCGCCGGAGCGCGAGCAGCGCGGCTTCGATCAGGCTCCAGACCAGGATCGGAGTCACGAACACCAACCCGGCGACCGCAAAGATGCCGACCGAGAGCATCACCGCGGTCCCAAGCGTATCGCTGATCAGGAACGGCACGGTGACCGTGAGCGCGCAAGCCGCCACGACCGTGGCCGAGCGCCTGATCGGGTGCTCCGCGAACGGGTCCGGCAGCCGACTTGCCCCGCCGCCGAAGCGATAGGCGGTGCGCACCGACGTGTGGGGATGGGCGCGGTCGAGCGGCAATCGCAGGGTGAGTGTTCTCTGACGTGGCATCGTTCCCGCGGCCATGCTGCCAGCGGGCAAGGCTAAGCCCGCTGACTATACCCTGCCCGGATCGCCCGAACAATCGTTCGCGGGTTGGTTTGCCAGGTAAGGTCATGAGCGACGGTGGCCGCCCCAGGTTAAACGGTGCATTGACATCCCGCCTTGTTTCGGTATGGTGCGCGTCATTATCGGCACGAGCATAATGGGTCTCGGGTGGGCGCGAGGAGGTCAGGCGAACGTCCGACACTGATGGCCCACGGACGCCGATCGCCGCGGATGCCCGCCGTCGTGAGGATTGGGAACCGCCACCGATGGCTACGACACCCGAGACCACTGCCGTCTGGGAACTCCCTCGCCGCCTCGGGCTTGAGGCTGACCTCGAAGCGCTCCAGATCATCATTGCCGATTGGATAGACGGCTGCGACACCGAAGTGCGTGACATCGTTCGCCGGCAGCTTGCGGGGCGGGCGAAGTATTTTCGCCCGGTCGCCATCTTTTCCTGCTATCGCGCCGTGACGGACCGTGCGCCGGCGGCTGAGGTGCTTGCCGCGGCGGCGGCCCTGGAGTTGATCCACAACGTCAGCTTGATCATCGACGACATCCTCGACCGTTCGCGATACCGGCGCGGCACCCTCTCTCTGCACTGCCGCTTCGGATTCCTCCCGGCGTTGATGACCGCTGGATACATCACCGCGGGTGGATCGCGCCTGGTCGCTACCGACAGCTACAGCGTCAATCTGCTCGCCGCGCTCGTCCAGCGCCTCGGTGTCGCCGAGTGCCTCCAGTGGAGGTTGCGGCGACATCCGCTCGGCGTCGAGGACTGGCACGGTATCGCTGGCGAAGATACGGGTTCGATGTTCGAGACCTGCGCCCGCCTGGGCACGCGGGATGATCGACTCGCCAAATTCGGGTACCTGCTCGGTATCCTCTACCACGGATGTGACGATGTGGCCGATGTCCGCGGCACCACCGCGTTGGGCGGCGGCAAGGCGAAAGACATTCAGGACGGCATCCTCACCCTACCCGCCGCGATCGCGACGCGCGACCCCGCCACCGCCCTCCTGTTCGGTCAGCGCGACCACGCCTCGGCCTCCGTGATTACCGAGCGGCTGGTGCAGGCGTTGCCCGCGGCGGAGCGTTACCTGGACACGCTCGCCGTCGAGGCCGAGACCGAAGCACGCACGCACGCACCCTTTCCGGACCGACTGTTGCGGCTCATTGAGCATACGCGTGCCCTGTCCCAAAGCTGAGCCGGTGATCGCGTTGACAGATCAGACTTTCACCCGTGCCGATCGAGTGCGGGGCCCCTTTCGCGTTTTTCCGCCCGACGCCTCCTCAGTGCGCTCGACCTCGGCCACGAATTGGCGGGCGGCGGCGACCGGGAGATCGACGACGCTGCGGACGTATGCGCGCGTCAGGTCCGCCACGCGGCCGGCGGTGTCGTCCTCGGTGCCGGCGCGGACCCGTGCCAGCTCCTCGCCCAATCCCTGGGTATAGGTGTTGGCGGACTCGGCCCATCCTGCCCAGAAGCGGACAAAGGCACTCATCGCCGCAAGCTGTGTCCCGGCGGCCTGAAGGACGAAATCCTTCATGTCATCGGACTGCGATGAGGCCCGCCCGGCCGTCGGATCGGTGCCCGATGAGGGTTGCTCACTCGTCTGATCGGTCGCCACGGTGGATCCTTTCCGCCACATGGACGCTTGGAGCATCTGCACAATGCGGCGGCACTCGCCGCTGGGGAAAGACGCGTCGATCATAGCACCGTGGCCCAAGAATAGGTTGCGCCGACTCGACCGGGGTCCTACTCCCACTCGATGGTGGCGGGGGGTTTGGAGGAGATGTCGTAGACGACGCGGTTGATACCAGCGACCTCGTTGACGATCCGGTTGCTGATCCGCGCCAGCAGCTCGTGCGGCAAGCGCGCCCAGTCGGCCGTCATCGCGTCCTGACTGGCGATGGCGCGGACGGCGCAGACGCGGGCATAGGTCCGGTCATCGCCCATCACCCCGGTCGAATGGACCGGCAGCAGCACGGCGAAGTATTGCCAGACCTCGCCCGCCAACCCGGCGCGCTCGACCTCCTCGCGGACGACGGCGTCGGCGCGGCGCAGCAGATCCAGATCGGGCGCGGTGATATCGCCGAGGAGGCGGACGGCGAGACCGGGTCCGGGGAACGGCTGACGCTCGACGATCTCCTCCGGCAGTCCCAGTGCGCGCCCGGCGGCGCGGACTTCGTCCTTGAACAGGAACTTCAACGGTTCGATAAGTTGGAACCGCATGTCGGCCGGCAGACCGCCGACGTTGTGGTGTGTCTTGATCTTGGCGGCGGCCTTGGTATCCGCCGTGGTGCTCTCGATCACGTCGGGATACAGCGTCCCCTGCGCCAGGAAGTCGAACGGCCCCGCCTTCTCCGCCTCGGCTTCGAAGACGCGGACGAACTCCTCGCCCACGATCTTGCGCTTGGCCTCGGGGTCGGTGACGCCCGCCAGGCGGTCGAGGAAGCGGTCGGCGGCATCGACGAAGACGAGGTCCATACCGAAATGGCGCGCGAAGACCTCGCGCACCAGATCCGCCTCGCCGAGACGGAGCAGCCCGTTGTCGACGAAGACCGGCGTCAGCCACTCGCCGATGGCGCGGTGCAGCAGTGCCGCCGCGACGGACGAGTCAACACCGCCGCTGAGGGCGAGCAGCACCCGACCATCGCCGACGCGTTCGCGGATCTCCCGGACCGAGGCGTCGATGAACGACTCGGGCGACCAATTCGTGTCGCAGCCGCAGATACGCGTCAAGAAGTTGCGCAGCAAGTCCGCCCCGCGCGGTGTGTGGTGCACCTCCGGGTGGAACTGGAGACCGACGAGGTGGTCCCGGCCCATCGCCGCGACCGGCGAGTTGGGAGACCAGGCGAGGGTGGCGAACCCCGGCGGCGGCGCCTCGATGTGGTCGCCGTGACTCATCCAGACATCGAGCCGGTCTGGCAACCCGGCGAAGAGCGCCGCCGCCTCACCGTTCGCGGCCACCTCAATGGTCGCCGGGCCGTACTCACGGTGGGTCGCCGGCGTGACCGCACCGCCGAGGGCGCAGGCCAGCAGCTGCATTCCGTAGCAGATGCCGAGAATCGGCAGGTCGCGCTCCAGCACCCACGCCGGCAATCGCGGCGCCCCGTCCGCATAGACACTGGCCGGCCCGCCGGACAAGATGATGCCCTTCGGCGCCAGCGCCTCGATCTCCGCCCAGCCCACATCGTGCGGCACGAGCTCGCAGTAGACGCCGCACTCGCGGACCCGGCGGGTGATCAGCTGGCTGTACTGCGACCCGAAATCCAGCACGACGACGGCATCGACCGCGCCACGCCCCGCCGCCTCCGCCGCCTGATGGATCAGGTGCGCACTCTCGGCGACGGGCGGCTCGGCCACCGGGCCGCCGCCCTCGGTCGGGTCGATAGCGGGCGGCGGCTGATCAAGCAGGTTGGGCGGTCGAGCAGTCATGAGTAAGCATATTCC
>JACDBO010000208.1 GCA_013694885.1 Chloroflexia bacterium
AACCGGCGGCACAAACCACTTACCGCTACCTGGCGCTCGGCCACGACCCGGCGCCGCTGATCACCACCCTCGGCCACCTGCTGCTGCGCGAAGACGGCGAGTTCCACTCCTACCAGATGCTGGAGGCGGGTATCGCCCTCCACACCGAGCTGCTGCCGGAGGAGCCGGCTCGCGCCCACCGCGTCCTCGTCGCGGTGGCCCGCTACCTCGCCGCCCACGCCCCGACCAGCCGCTCCATGCTGCAAACCGCCCGCATCGCCCGCCGCCTCGCCCGCGGCGAGGACCTGTACGACGAGACCGCATAGATCCACGGAGGGTTCCATGAGCAACGTCACGACGACCGAGAAGCAATCAGGCATCGACCCGCTCGTCACCTCTATCGGAATGCACGAGATGGTGCTCGAAGTTGCCGACCTTGACGCGGCTGAGCGCTTCTACCGGGAGGTGATCGGTCTGCCGGTCGCCGCGCGCTGGACCGGTGAGCGCCCGGCCGTCTGGCTCGACCTCGGCGACGGAGCCGCGCTCGGACTCTGGCCGGTGGCGACGGGTGGCGCGGCGGCGATCCACGGCGGGCGCGGTGGCAGCCACGTCCACTTTGCGCTGCGCATCCCGCATGGCTCGCTCGAAGCGGTGCGCACCCGGCTCGAAGGGCACGGCTACGACATCGAGCAGGTGGACTTCGAGGACGGTAACCGCTCGCTCTACCTCGACGACCCGGATGGCAACGTCGTCGAGCTGATGGAGGCCGTCGTCGACTGGGCGGGGCGCCCGATCGCGCCCAGCCCTGGCAGGGGCAGCTGACCCGAGGTGGTCGCCGTGCCACGACACCGATCGGTGAGGAAAAGCCGGTCCCGTTAAGTTCTTTGCTTGCAGGAGAAACGGAGCTCCACGATGCCAGCACCCACCCCCTACCGCCTCTATGTCGCCACCGGCGACGCCGTCGCCCGCGTGGACGATCTGCTCGGAGACGCGCCAGCCGTCACCATCGCGGCCGAGGGGAGCGGCACGCAATGCGTCGCCGCCGATCCGGGCGATCCCGATCGCGTCTTTGCCGGGACGTTCGACGACGGGCTGCTGCGCAGCCGCGACGGCGGCGCGAGCTGGGAGCGCGTTGGGGAAGGCGACATCCCGCACGGGCGGGTGATGTCCGTCGCCGTCTCGCCGTCGCACCGGGCGAACGGGTTGGGTGTCGTCTACGCCGGGACGGAACCGAGTGCGCTTTATCGGTCCGACGACGGCGGCGCGACCTGGCGCGACTTCCCCGCGCTGACGGAGCTGCCGAGCGCACCGACGTGGTCATTCCCACCCCGGCCGTGGACCAGCCATGTCCGCTGGATCGCGCCGCACCACGCCGACCCGACGCTGCTCTTCGTCGGTATCGAGCTCGGTGGCGTGATGCGCTCGACAGACGGCGGCGAGACCTGGGAGGACCGCAAACCCGGTTCGCAGCCCGACAGCCATGCCCTGGCCACCCACCCGACCGCCCACGACCACGTCTACGAGGCGGCCGGCGGCGGGGTGGCCTGGTCCCGCGACCGGGGCGCGAGTTGGGAGTGGGCCGACGAAGGGATGGACCGCCACTATGCCTGGGGACTCGCCGTCGACCCGGTCGACCCCGAACTCTGGTACGTCTCGGCCAGCATCGGCCCGATGCAGGCGCACGGCCGGCGCGGCGATGCGCGGGCCGTCCTTTCCCGTCGGCGGGCGGACACCCCGTGGGAACCGCTCGGCACCCCGAATGGGACCGGAACCGGGACCGGCACACCGCTCCATCATCCCCATGCCGAGATGCCCTACGCCTTGCTGACGCTGCCCGACCGCCCGAATCTGCTCGTCGTCGGGTTGCGTGGCGGCGGGTTGCTGGTGAGCGACGACGCCGGCGACCACTTCCGACCTATCGCACTCGACCGCCCCGTACCCGCTATCCTCGCCCTCAGCGCCGTGACCGGCGGCTGAGCCGCCCTATGGAGAACACCCACATGTCCACACCCATCACGCCGGTGCCGGGACCGGACCTCGCCGCTCAGTTCGCCTATCTGGAGACCACCGGGCGCACGACCGGGAAACCACACGAGATCGAGATCTGGTTCGCGGGAGAGACTGACGATGATGGCGACGCCGGCCGGCTCTACCTGATGGCGGGCGGCCGCGATCGCGCCGATTGGGTCAAGAACGTGCGGCGCACGCCTCGCGTGCGCATCCGCATCGCCGGTCGCTGGTACGCTGGTACGGCCCGCGTCATCGAAGGCGAGGCGGGCGAGGTCCGGGCTCGCTCACTCGTCTGCGCCAAATATATGCACTACGATCCGGCGCGGAATACTGAGCTGCCCCCCGGCTGGTGTCGCGAGGCGCTGCCCGTCGCCATCATGCTCGACCCGATCCCCACTGGGTGACGAGGCGGCCGAGCGCGGCCGGCTGGCGGGCCATCGAGGTGGACTCAAAGGGGCTAGTTGGCGTTGACCGGCGACGCGCCGCTCACGTATCGTCGAAACCCGCAACACGCGAGTCCCCCGGTGGCGCCGGGGACGGACTGGAGCCCCACGGAAGGGCAGGTGCATCAGGAGGAGACGCCGCATGAAACACCTCGATCTGAGCAATGAGGACGAGCGCCTGGTGGCGATGCTGCGGGCCCTTGGCAACCCCGCTCGTTACCGGATTTTTCAGGAGTTACGTCACCAGGAGAGCGCGCATTCGCGGCCCATCGGCAAGATCGTGCCCTTGGCCCAATCGACGGTCTCCGAACACCTGCGGCGTCTGAAGGACGTGGGGCTTGTTACCGGCGAGAGCGAGGGGGCGACGGCCCGGTTCGCCGTCGACGAGGACGCCCTGGACTGGTTCCAGCGCACGGTCGGCACACTTTAACCCGGCTCCGTGCACGACGTTCCGGGGAGGACTCAGGCGAGGTCGATTAGTTGGTCGTAATCTCGAGGTCGAAGCCGAAGGTGGCGCCCGCGCCGGTCGTGGTGGTGACGGTGAGGTCGCTTCCGTGGAGATACACGATGCGACGGGAGAGATAGAGACCCAGCCCCGTGCCGGCGATCCACCCCGAAGAGGAGCGCCGGCCGCGCCCGAACTTGTCGAAAATCCGGTCCAGGTCGTCCGGGTGAATACCGTCGCCCTGGTCAGCGACTTCGACGCGCACCCACCCTGGCGCATCGGCGGGTCGCGCCCGCAACTCGACGGGCGTGCCCGGTGGCGTGTACTTGACGGCGTTGCCGAGCAGGTTACGCAGCACCTGGCCGATCCGCACTGGGTCGGCCAGCACCGTCGTGTCGTCGACGGTGTTGACGACGGTGAACGCA
>JACDBO010000218.1 GCA_013694885.1 Chloroflexia bacterium
CGCTGGGACCGGAGTGGATCCTGCTTATCCGCTGGGTTGCGCTCGGCATCGGGCTGATAATCGCGATGCTGCTGATCTGGCGCTTTACGCGAGCGCGACGCGCGGACGATGCCCCCGACGCCGAGGACGCCTGGCGCGAGCGTGTCTTCTCCGCCGACCTGGCCAAGAAGCAACTGCGGGACCTGCTCCGCCGCCGCCGCCACGGCGTGCGGACTCATCTCATCGACCTGTCCCGCCCACCACGCACCGTCCGGGAGGCTTATCGATACCTCGCCACCCTCGGCGCCCGCGAAGGTGTAGCCCGCGCTGAGCCGGAGACGGCCACCCGCTACTCCGCGCGCCTCTCCCGCGCCTGGCCAGCATCGGATACACCCATCGCCGCCCTCACCGCCCGCTACCACCGCGTTCGCTACGGCGACCACCTCGATCCCGGCCCGGACCTGGCGGCAGCTGTTGAGGAGTGGGAGGCGGTGTGGCGGCAGCGGCGCGAGGCGGGGGAGGAGGGTGAGCAGTGGGCCGAAACGTCAGCTACTACGGAATCCGGCTGAACAGTGGTGCAACAGGCCTGTCTTGGACATGCGATGGCTTTGCCGTCGAGCGCTTCGCGCACGATGCAGCTGCTGGGATTCTTCGGCTGCGGCCTCAGAATGACGGAAGGATGGCGATTCACCACCAATCAAACGGATTCCGTATCACTTGGCCATGCGCGAGGTGGGAATTGACGTTACGGGGCGATGACGGGGAGGGCGACGGTGAACGTGGACCCCTCGCCGACGGTGCTCTCGGCCCGGATCTCGCCGCCGTGGGCGGCAACGATGTGCTTGGCGATGGCCAATCCGAGTCCGGTGCCGCCAGTGCGGCGGGCGCTGTCCGACTTGTAGAAGCGTTCGAAGAGGCGCGACAGCTCGCTTTCGATGATGCCAACCCCGGTGTCCGAGACGGCGATCAGCAAGCGTCCGTTGTCGACGCGCGCGCTGACGGTGATTGTCCCTTGCGCCGGTGTGAACTTGACGGCGTTGTGGATCAGGTTGACCAGCACTTGCTCGATCCGGGCCTCGTCCAGCTCTATCGAGGGCAGGTCTTCCATCACCTCGATACGTGACCGAAGTCGCGCGCGTTCGATTTGCGGCCGGAGGCGATCGAGGACGCGCTGGATCAGCGCGGCGGCATCCACCGATGTGTGGCGCAGGGGAGCACGATCCGCCTCCAGACGGGCCAGATCGAGCAAGTCCTCGACAAGCGCAGTCAGCCGGTCGACCTCCGCGAGGATGCGACCCAGGAAGTCGGCGGCGATCTCCTTCTCATCGAGGGCGCCCGCCTCCAGCGCTTCGGCCAGCGCCCGGATTGAGGCGAGGGGCGTCCGCAGCTCATGGGAAACGTTGGCGACGAAATCACGCCGCACGCCTTCCAATCGCCGTAGGTCGCTAATGTCGCGCAGGACGACCAGACCGAGCCGTTCCTGCGCTCCTTCGATACGCTGCGCCGAAGTCAGCAGCGTCCGCCGGTTCAGACCATGCTCGACGGTCGCCGGTTGACGCTGCTCACCGGCGAGGGCCGTGGCCAGCATGGCCGCGAGCTCGTGATCGCGGCAGACCTGGATGAACGGCATACCGGTGCCCGATCGCGGATCGGTATCGAACAGGCGCGCCGCCGCGGTGTTGATGCGAAGAATGACACCGTCCTTGTCGGTCAGCACAACGCCGTCATTCAATCCGGCCAGGATGGCTTCGAATCTGATCGTCTGCCGCTCCAGCGCGGCATGGGACCGCCGCAGGGAGCGGGTCATGGTGTTGAAGGCGCGACCAAGGTCGCCGAGTTCCCGCGTCGATGAAGGACCAACCTGGACCGAGAGATCGCCGGCGGCAACGGCCGTGGCTTGCCAACGCAGTTGGTCCAATGGTCGGGCGAGACGACCGGCGAGATACCAGGCAATCGCGATCACCAGCAGTGCCGCGACAAGTGCCGCACCGAGGATATTGCCGCGGACGCGATCGACCGCCGACGAGATCTCGGAGAGCGGCGTCGCGAGCCGCACAACAACACCGGCGCTATCGGGCAGCGGCACAGCGACGTAGAGATACTCCTGGCCCACGGTGGCACTCCGCCGAATCGCCCGACCATACCCCACGGCGCGGGCGCCGATGACCTCAGGTCGGGTGCCGTGCGGCTCCATGGTGCTCAGATCGGCCGCGGAGTCGGCGAGGACACGGCCGTCGATGTCGATCACGGTGATCCGCGCATCGATTCGCTGCCCAAGCCGGTCGATGACGGCGTCGATCTGTGGCGAGGTGGCTCCGGCCGCAAGCTGGCGCTGGACATCGTCGGCGACGATCCTGGCCTGTCCTTCGAGCGAGGCCGAGAGGCCGTCGATGGAGATGGACTGCGAGCGCGACCCAACGTAGATGGCGAGACCACCGAACACGAGGATAATGACGGCAACATAGGGGAGCGCAAGCCGGAACCGGAGCGAGTTGGGCGCCATTGGCGCGTTGAGCGTTGGCGGCTGCTCTGCCGGGAGCGTCTGTTCAGCCGGATCAGGCCCGCTCATCAGGGACAAAGCGGTAACCGTGACCGCGCACGGTCTCGATGCGTCGTGGCTGGCTCGGCGAGTCTTCTATTTTGAGGCGAAGTCCGCGAATGTGGACGTCGACCGTCCGCGTGTCGATCGGGTACTCGTACCCCCATACCTGGCGCAGCAGGGCGTCGCGCGAGAGCACGATCGCGGGGTGACGCGCGAGGTAGTGGAGAAGGTCGAATTCCTTTGGCTTGAGATTCAGCCGCCTTCCGGCGAGCGTGGCATACCGCCGCGCCACATCGACCGAGAGGTCGCCGACGGTTATCGCATCGGGGAGGCCGTTTGGTCGGGGCGAAGTCATGTCGGGAGCGCGGGATCGATCGCCGGCCGCATTGGGGAGCGGTTCGTTTGGCGGGACACCGACGATCATCTGGGCACGGCGAAGCATGGCTCGGACGCGCGCCAACAACTCCGCCATCGCAAACGGTTTGGCCAGGTAATCGTCGGCGCCAAGATCGAGTCCGGTGACGCGATCGATCTCTTCACTGCGCGCGGAGAGCAGCAAGATCGGCACGGTCGATTCGGCACGGAGGGCACGACAGACCTGAAACCCGTTGAGGCCGGGCATCAGCACATCGAGCACGACAAGGTCGGGCCGCACCGCGCGGGCAACGCGGATCGCCTCGTCACCGCTCGCCGCGTAGTGGACGCGAAACCCCTCGCGACCGAGGACGAAACCGATGGTGTCACGCAGGGCGGGCTCGTCGTCGGCTACGAGCACCGACGGAGCGTGCGGATCGGTCGAAGGCGGCATCCTGTCCTCTCAAGGTTGCGCCGGACGGCGGCGCGGACGGACTGGCGAAAGCCCCCACCCCGGCGCTGGCGCGCCACATGCTCCCTCCCAACCTCCCTCGACCCGAGGGAGGAGCATCCCCCAAGTCTGGGTGAGGGGAAACACTCCCTCACACGAGTGGCTTGGCCGGAGCCCGCATCGCAGTCGTTCCGCACGACGGCTCGGACCGACTGACGCATCGAGTATAGCGGTGAGGAGCGGAAACGCAGGCGAACCGCTACTCATACTCGGCGCCGGGCCAGCCGTGAACGACCTCGACGAGGCGGGCGAGGTGGTCGGGGTCAGTTTGGGGCAGGATGCCGTGGCCGAGGTTGAAGATGTGGCCGGGTCGGCCGGCGGCCCGGCGAAGGACATCCACGGCTTCGCGCTGGACGACCTCGAAGGGGGCGAGCAGGGCGGTTGGGTCGAGATTGCCCTGGATACCCCGCTCCTCACCGATGCGCCGCCAAGCGTCGTCGAGCGGGAGCCGCCAGTCGACACTGACGAGGTCGGGGCCGGTGCCGGAGATCATCTCGATGAGCTGCGTCGTGCCCGTGCTGAAGTGGATGGCGGGGACGACGCCGCGGAGCGCGGCGAAGATGCGTCGTGTGTATGGAAGTACGTAGGTTTCGTACATTGGTGGGCTGA
Organism: Chloroflexia bacterium; assembly: GCA_013694885.1. Classification (GTDB taxonomy): domain Bacteria; phylum Chloroflexota; class Chloroflexia; order Thermomicrobiales; family UBA6265; genus JACDBO01. The sequence continues at coordinate 3,996 of JACDBO010000218.1, forward strand.
GGAGGCCGAGCCACGAGTCGAAGAGCTGCACGGCGTCCGCCCCGACCTCGGCCTGACCGCGCAGATAGCGCACGGTGACGTCGGTCAGCGTCTCCATCAAGGCGTGCCAGACCCGCGACTCGCCCAACATCAGCGCCTTGGTCCGCGGGAACTCCCGCGATGAGCGCCCCTCGACGAGGTAGCAGGCGAGTGTGAATGGCGCCCCGGCGAAGCCCAGGAGCGCGGCGCGTTCGCCCAGCTCGGATCGCAGCATCCGCAGGGCGTCGAGGACGTACGGTGTTGCCTCCTCCACCGGCAGGATCTGAAGCGCCGCGACATCGGCGGCGGTGCGGATCGGGTGCTCGATCACCGGGCCGACTCCTGGGTCGATGCGAAACGGGACGCCCATCCCCGTCAGCGGCAGCATGATGTCGGCGAAGAGAACGGCGCCGTCGACGCCCAGCCGCTCGACCGGCATGAGCGTCGCGCGTGTTGCCAGCTCCGGCGTGGTGGCGACGGTGAGAAAATCGTAGCGCTCCCGCAGGGCGCGGTATTCCGGCAGGCTGCGGCCGGCCTGGCGCATGAACCAGACCGG
>JACDBO010000236.1 GCA_013694885.1 Chloroflexia bacterium
GGCAAGTACCCGATCGAGGCGGTGCAGACGATGGACCGCATCATCCGCGAGGCCGAGCGAGAAGGGCCCGTGCGCTCGCAAGCCGCCGCCTCGCAACCGGAGGTCACCAGCGACGATCCGACCCAGATCTTCGCCGACGCCATCGCCCGCGCCGCCTATGCCCTCTCGGACCACACGCCGATCGAGCATCTGGTCGTCTTCACGCAGACCGGCACGGCCGTCCGTCGTGTCGCCAAGTACCGGCCCTTCCCGCCGATCATCGCCGTCGCCGCCGACGAGCAAGTGGCGCGGCGGCTCAACTTGATCTGGGGGGTGCGCAGCGTGGTGGTGACGATCGAGGAGAACGCGGACGAGATGTTCCGCAAGGCCGGTCGTGCGATCATCGACGCCGGGCTGGCGCTCGAAGGCGAATACGGGCTGCTCGTCGGTTCCCTGCCGATGACCCACGAAGCGGGTCGCACCAACGCGGTTCACTTCCGCAAGCTGGGGACGTAATCCGTTGAGCCGAAGGTTGAGAGCAGGGACGCCTGCGCTGGAGGATTGAGCGTCCGCGGTGGACGCGCGTTGGACGGAAAGGGAGGAGTCATGGCGGGTGGCTGGGGCGGGTTGTCGGTTGACGGTGAGGTGCGCATCTTCGATCTGGAGCAACCGCGGACCCACGACATGCCTGTCCATGTCTCCCACCAGCCCGGCTACTTCTACTCCCTTCACAGTCGCCACGAGGACGGCTACCGCCCGGAACAGACCGGACCCCGCGCAGGCGCCTCAGGGGTCATCGTGTGCAAGGAGCACAGCGGTACCCACATCGACGCACTCAGCCACCAGTCCGACGCGCTGATGCTCTACGGCGGCGTGCCCGTCGCCGATGTCCAGACCCAGCGTGGCTTCACGCGGCTTGGCGTCGAGCAGATTCCGCCGATCGTCGCTCCAGGAATCTTGCTCGACATCCCGGCTTGCCTCGGGCTTGACGAACTCGAACCTGAACGCGCGGTCACGGCCGCCGAGCTTCAGGCATGCTGCCAGCGGCACGGTATCACCGTCGAGCCGGGCGATGTCGTCCTCGTCCGCACCGGCAATGGACGCAACTGGGGCGACCCCGAGCGCTACCTGACCGGCCCGGGTTTGGAAGCCGGTGCATCTCAGTGGCTCGCCGAGCAAAGGGTGCTTGCCGTCGGTGCCGACAACATGGCCTGGGACGTGATCGGCTTGGTCGACCGGGAATTCGGGGCGCTCCCTGGCCATCTCCTCTTGCTCGCGCGGCATGGCATCTACATCATCGAGAACATGCAACTCGAGGAACTGGCCGTGGCCGCCGTGGTTCGGTTTACGTTCATCTGTACACCGCTCAAGTTCGTGGGGGCCACCGGCTCTCCGGTTCGCCCCATTGCCCTCGTCGCCGCGACAGCGTAGGACACCGCTGACGTCCACGCGGGACCCCGCATCGGCTTGTGATGCATCAGAGCATCCCCGGGCCGTTCGAGCGATCCGCCAATCAGCAGGACGCGCGAACCGTCGTGACGAGTCGAAGACAACGCTACGACACGCCCTTAGCCCACAGTCGCGGTGACGCGGTGGAAGCCCTGGGCGCCCTGGGGGACGATGCCGCGAGTCTCGTCGGACTGGAGGGCGCCGGTGCCGTCGGTGGCGCGGGACGTGACGACGAATTCTCCCGCTTGGGCCGGTGTCCAGCGGTGGCGCCAGAGCGTCCAGGTTAGCTCTGTACCGGGGTAGTAGAGCTCGGCTGGCTGCCAGGTCGCGCCGTCGTCGGTGGTGACCTCGACGGAGCGGACGCCGCGACTCCCGGCGAAGGCGCGACCCCTGATTTCGACTTCCTGACCGGATTGCAACCCGTCCCGGAACACGAAGCCGCCACGGCCGGAGACGGCGCGTGGGGCGAAGATGTCGGAGCGCGTCGGCACCACGAAGTTCGGTCCCCACCCCTGCTGCTCGTAGAACCCCTGCGCGTCGTGGTCGACCACCTCGATGCGCGTGACCCATTTGATGTTTTTCTCGCCGAACAGACCGGGGACGATCACCCGCACCGGAAACCCGTGGCGGCGCGGCAGCGGCTCCCCGTTGATCTCGTAGACGAGCAGCGTCGATGGCTCCATCGCCTTCTCGAGCGGGAAGGAGTCCTTGTAGGCGTCAGCCCCGGTGAGAAAGACCTCGACGGCGCCCTCACGGACGCCGGCGCGCTCCAGCAGGTCGCGCATGCGCACGCCGCGCCAGTTGGCATTGCTGAACAACCCGGAGCCGATGCGGTTGCTGATGCACATCAAGGTCGTTTCCTGGTCGATCTGCTCGAACTCCATCAGGTCATCGAATCCATAGCGGGTCGACTCCTCGACATGGCCACCGACCTCCAGTCTCCAGATGTCGCGGATGGGATCAGGGTCGACGACGTTCTTGGTGACGACGTAGAAGCGGTCGACCGGCGCGATCGGTTCGATGTCGTCGCCGCTATACGGGGTCCCGTCGTACGTAAACGTCGCGTCGCGGTACATCTCATCGATCAGGCGATAGGTCGGGTAGATCAACGCCCCACCCGCCAAACCCGCCAGCAAGCCCCGTCGGGTCAGTGGACGTGCCAGCGGGCGCTCGGCCGGCGCGGTCTCGCCAGCCTCGGCTTCTACCGCTTCAGGCGTGGCTCGCCGCGTCATGAAGCGGTAGCCCACGATCAGCGTTGCCGCGTAGGCGCCGTACCAGAGCAACATGGCGACGATGGTCACGATGCGGGCGAACGTCGGCGGCAAGCCGCGGTAGTTGGCGACCAGCACCGGCCACAGGAAGACAACCAGGCCGAGCCAGATCGCGAGCACCGCCGCGCCGACGAAGATGAGGGCCGGCCGGCTGGTGCCGAGCAGCCAGCGCGGCGAACGGCGCGAGAATCGGCTCTCGACCACCAGCGCGTAGATCAGGCCGACCACGATGCCGACCCCGAACAAACCGCGCAACCCGGAGAGGATGCCGAACTGCTTGAGCCCGTTGTACCCGCCGTATTTGCCGAAGAGCGAGAAGAACGTCTCGATGTCGAGGAGGGGCGCGACGCGGTCCGGGATCGCCTCCGGCGGCGGCATGATCCCGAGCCAGAAGCGGCTGGTCGCCATCAGCAGCGCCATCACCATTGTGGCGACGAAACCGGCGAGCAGCCCCGCGATCACGTTCGGAATCCGTCGCAACACGCTCATGCTCGTCGATGCTCCATTGTCTACACCCAAGTGGTTGGGCACCTCGTGGAACAAGAGCGCCACGAAGCCCGTGCGGCGGTTGATACGTTCATAACACGTCTCATGTGACTGTACGTGGTCGGGCGATGCACAGATGCGTGTCGCGACACGCGTTTTGGCTGGGAGCTGTGGTCATACGGATTCTGGTTAACCTGTCGAGTAAACCCCTCGGTGCTCCATCAAGCGAACTGGGGAGAGTTCCCCTCTCCCACGCTTGGGGGAGGGGTGGCGCGCCAGCGCCGGGGTGGGGGCTTTTCACCAAGGGAGCAGCCGGATTCTATATTGGATCAGAATCGCGACTAGTATTCAGGGTTCATTGAACCGCGGAAAAATGACGTCGTTCCGACAAAGATGACGGGTTTCTTACGTTCCGCACCGATCTCGCCGCGCTAATCCCAGACGTTGTCGAGGTGGGTGTGCCACGTCGGCGCCAGGACATCGAGCCCGCGGACTCGCTGAAAAACCTCCGGGCTGACCTCCTTGCGGGCCGCGAGGAAGGCGTCGCGAACGGTGACACCCGCCGTGTGCCGCTCGATCAGCTCGATGTCGCCGCCCACGGGCGCCTCGCCCTCGGTGAGCACACGCAAGTACCAGCCGCAGCGGTTCGTCTCGACCAGCCGTTTCGGCAGCATCGGATCGCCACTGTGCATTGCCAGCTTGAAGCAGGGCCAGCGTGGTTGGCTGATCTGAAGCACCACACTTCCCCATCGCCAGAGGTCGCCGATCCGCGCCGCATCTTCGAGCGCGCCGACGATCGAGATGTTCTCGCCGAACGGCGCCGGGCCATCGCCATAGCCGATCTCCGACCGCCAGCGCCCGAGGTGCTCCGCCGGGTAGGCGTAGACGGCCTTGTCGGGTCCGCCGTGGTTCTTGCGGTCGCCCTGCCCGTCACCGTCGAGGTTGGTGCGGCCGACCTGGATCGTGTCCGCCGCGACCGGACGCTTGGCGATGCCGCTGATCACCGGCTCGCCCCGCCGCACACCGAGGACACCCGGTTTGGCGACGTAGACGGCGCGGACAGCGATCAGGTGGTGAGAGGGGCACGTAACACCGAGGTGCGTTCCCATCATCGGTCGGTGCGCTCCATCTCCGGGCCGGCCGTGCCGACGAGGAACCGGGTCGGGTCGAGATGCCGCCGAGCGGCGGCGAGTAAATCGTCGGCGGTCAGCGCCGTGATGATCGCCGGGTAGCGGTCGAGGTAGTCGAGCCCGAGCCCGTAGCGCTCGATCGAGAGCAGCAGCTGCACGACACCTCCAGGCGATTCCAGACCGATCGGCAAACTGCCGGTTAGAAAACTCTTGGCGTCGGCCAACTCGTCGTCGGTGACCGGCTCCGCGCACAGGCGGCTGACCTGCTCGGCTATGGCGCCCAGCGCGCGCTCAACGTTGGCCGGATCGACGCCCGCCGAAGCTTGCCAGGTGCTCCCGCTGAGTCCGGCGTTGAGCCGACTGTAGACATAATAGGCGAGTCCCTGCTGATCCCGGACGTCGGCGCCGAGTCGACCCATCAACCCGAGTTGGCCGAGGATCACGTTGGCGACGTTGAGGGCATAGTAGTCGGCGTGGCCGCGCGGGATCGTCGGGTAGGCCACCGCGAGATCGGTCTGGCTCTTGCCGGGCACCGGCAGGGAGCGCCGCGCCGACTGCTCGGGGGATACCGCCGGCGGAGCGGTGGCCGATGTGGGCACATCGTTGTGCCAGCCGCCGAGGTGGCGCTCCACCAGCGCGCGAGTCTCGTCCAAGTCGGCGACCGCGCCGACCAGCGCGACGGTCGTGACCGCCGGGCCGAAGAACCGCGCGTGGTAGCTCACCAGGTCGTCGCGCGTGAACGCGCTCACCGTCTCGACCTCACCCGTCACCCGGAGCCGGTACGGATGTCCCTCGGGATACAGCAATTCCCGCAGGGCGCGACCGGCCGTCGCCCGCGTGTCGCTCTCCTGCTCGCGGATCCCCGTCAGCGTCTGCTGGCGGACCCGCTCCATCTCCTCTTCCGGAAAGCTGGGTCGGGTGATGATCTCGGCGGCGAGTCCGAACACGGCGTCGAGGTCCTCGCGCAGGCAGTGGAGCGAGACGGCGACATCGTCGCGGTCGGCATCGACGGCGATCATCGCCCCGAGACGATCGACCGCCTCGTTGAAGGCGTCGAATGCCCGCTCGGCCGTCCCCCGGTTGAGCATCCGCCCGACGAACGCCGGCAGTCCGGCCCGTGGCTCGCCAGTCGCCGCCTGCCCGGCCGCGATGCGGATCGTCGCACTGACCGTCTCACTCTCCGGCCGCGCCTGACCGAGCACGACGATCCCGTTCGGTAATTCAGTGCGCTCGAAGGACGGGGAAGAGCCCTCACCCCGGCGCTGCGCGCCACCCCTCTCCCCTGCGGGGGCGAGGGGAACGACGACTCCCCCTCTCCCAATTCTGGGAGAGGGGGTTGGGGGGTGGGGGTCACTCAGCCACCAAACCCGTTGCGGCTCGCGATCGAGCACGCTCGGCGATGGCACGGCCTCCACCGCCTCGTCACCGCCGCCATCGCCGTCGTCGGGGAGCTGCCAGCCGACGGTGCGGCCGTCGCGGACGAGCCAGTCGCGGGCGACGCGGCGGACCTCCTCGGCGGTGACGGCTTCCAGCTCGGCGGCGAGGGTGTCGACGCGGGCGGCGTGATCGACGACCTCCATCTGTCCAAGCCAAAACGCCTGCGATGTAACCGTCTCCCGCGCGTAGACGTACTGGGCGCGGATCTGCTTGCGTGCCTTCAGAAACTCCTCGTCCGGCGCAAGTTCCCGCTGGAGGCGGTCGATCTCGCCGTCGATGGCATTCTGGATCCGGGCCGGCTCGATACCAGGTAGCGCGGTGGCCGAAAAGGTCCAGAGGTGCGGGTCGAGACTGAGGTCGGCGCTGGAGCTGACCGACCGGGCCAGACCCGAGGCGACGAGCGCCCGGTAGAGCCGGGCGGATCGTCCATTGGCGCTGCCGCCGCCGAACCCCATCGGTTTGGCGCCGGAGAGCAGGGCGTCGGCGACGAGGAGCGCCGGGGTGTCCGGGTGCCGCGCGTCCGGCATGTGGTACGCCAGCAGCAGGTAGGCGGCGGGGGAGGGGCGGCGCAGCGTCACCGCCCGCTCGCCTCGCTGCGGAGGTTCGGTGACAGTCACCGGCGGCGGCGCATCGCCGGGTTCGATCGCGCCGAAGGACGCCTCGATGCGGCCGAGCAGCTCGTCGGTGTCGAAATCGCCGACGGCGGAGATAAAGGCGTTGGTCGGCGTATAGTAGCGGCGGTAGTGGCCGTAGAGGTCGTCGCGGGTGATCCGGCGCAGGTCGCCCTCGTAGCCGCTGACCATGTGCCGATACGGGTGGGCCTGGAAGGCGGTGCCGATCACCTCCTCGGCGAGCAGGTAAGTCGGCCGGTTCTCCGCGCCCTGCCGCTCCGAGAGGATCACCGTGCGTTCCCGCTCGGCCTCCTCCGGTTCGAAGAGCGAGTTGCGCATTCGGTCGGATTCGATGCGGAGCGAGAGATCGAGCCGCTCCACGGGCAGGGGCTCGAAGTAGGCGGTCCAGTCCTGCGACGTCAACGCGTTCAGCGAACCCCCGTTGCGCGAGACCTCGTTGAAGATCGCGCCCTTGGCGAGCGACGGCGTCCCCTTGAACTGCATGTGCTCGACCCAGTGGGAGAGCCCGGTGAGGCCCGGCCGCTCGTTGCGGCTGCCGACGCGGTACCAGACCCAGAACGAGGCCACGGGCGCCCCATTCTGCTCGCGCAGGAAGACGGTCAGCCCGTTGTCAAGCGTGTGCGTTCGTAGCGGCATCCCCGACATCTGTCCCCGTCCCGTCCTAGTGGCGTGCCTATTATCAACCGGCGAAGTGTCTCATACCCGGCTGGGCACGCCGCTCACGGGTACAATGCACGCAGAGGCGCTGGAAACCGGTCCTGGCGAGGTGTTTGAGGGCGGAGGCGAGTGGGCATGGCACAGTTTGATCCGGAGCCGGCGTACGACCATCAGCTGGCGGAGCGCGTCGTCTATTACTTGCAGACGCGGGACGCGCGGCTCTTTCCCTTCGCGGCCAGCTTCAACGAGGCTCAGCACCGTTCGTTTGTCCAGGACCTGCGCGAGGGCTTGTCGGACCTGACCGACAGCGGCAGCGCCCGCAAGACCTCGGCATCGGGGTTCATCATGAGTGACCGCCGGCTGCACGAGATCATCGCCGAGTGGCGCGCCGCCGCCGGCGGATGGCCGCGCGGCGCCGACCCGTCCGATCCCGACACCGCGCTGGGACCATTCCCCGACGACGACGACGACCTGCCCGAATCGGTCGAGACCACGACCGGCGAGCTCCTGCGCGGCTAGCGCGAGAACCGCTATCGTGGTCTGGTAGGGACGACCCAGTGTGGTCGCCCGATCACCGACCGATGTTGCAGGGATCGTCGGCACCATCAACCTGCCCGGCCCCGATGCGGGCGACCACACCGGGTCACCCCTACCCGGCGTGCAGCGCGAATCGGCTAAGCGCGAAGTCGGCGTAGGGTTGTACCGCTTCGTCGGTGGCCAGCGCAGCCAGGTGCTCGCCGATGACCGGGGCGAACTTGAAGCCGTGGCCGCTGAAGCCGGTCGCGAAGACGATCCGCGGGTCCTCGGGGTGGCGGTCGATCAGGAAGTGCTCGTCCGGCGTCATCGTGTACATGCAGACGGTGCCGCTGACCACCTCCTCCGATGCACCCACGAGGCAGCGGGACATGAATGGCGCGAGGTCTTGTTCATAGTCGGAGGGATGAGGGGTGCGATCGATGGTGTCCGGCGTTGTTGCCTTGCCGCCGTTATGGACACCCGCCTTGACACCTGGCTCGCCGTGGACCGGAAGGCCATAGAAGTTTCCGTCCGCGCACTCGGCGATGAAGACGGGAAAGCGGTCGGGCGCAAACCGCGACTCATCGTCGACCTTGAACCAAAAGACCGGCTTGCGGCGCACCTCCAAGGGAAGCCCGATCGCCGCCAGTAAATGCCCCGTCCAGGAGCCAGCGACGACTACCAGTCGGTCGGCTCGGTACTCGCCGCGCGTTGTGCGCACGGAGATAGCATCGTCCGCTGTTGACCAGTCCTGAACCGCCTCCTCAGTCCGCAGCTCGCCGCCATGCCGCGCCATTTCGGTGGCGAGGGCACGAAGCGACGGTTCCACCTCGAGGAAACCGGCGTCAGGGCTGTAGCAGACCTCCCAGTCGTCGGGCAGGCGCCAGGTAGGCCAGCGCCGGTTCACTTCGGCGCCGGTGAGCCACTCATGTGGGAGGTCATATTCGAGTGCGCTTCGCCGTGCCGCAACCGCATGTCCAAAGCCAGGTGCGGCCATGTCGAGCCCGCCGGTGCGGATCAGAAAGTTGGTCCCGGTTGCTGCCTCCAGCTCCTGCCAGAGCGCGTCGGCGCGCTGGACGAGCGGCACGTAGTCGGCGCCCTCGGCGTAGGCGTGGCGGATGATGCGCGTCTTGCCGCCGTGACTGCCCATCGAATGGACATGGCCGAACTGCTCAAGCACGACGACATCGTGCCCCTGCTTCGCCAGTGCCCAGCCGGCGGCGGTCCCCATCGTCCCACCACCGACCACGATCACATCCGCCCGCCGCACATTCATTGCAAAACCTCGC
>JACDBO010000305.1 GCA_013694885.1 Chloroflexia bacterium
GCGACGAGGAGCGTCAGTGCCGCGAGGGTCTGGCGCTGGAGCCGGTCGCGCCAGGCACGCAGCCACTCCTCCAGTTCTTCACTCTCATCGAGCACGACTCCGGCCAGAAACTCCCCACGAACCAGCCTCGTCGCCCGCTCCAGGCGCTCGGCGCAGGCCGCACAGGCATCCGGGTGGCGGTGGGGGTGCTCGCGGCATACCTCCAGCAACCGGCCGAACTCGGCGCTATCGAGCTGGTAGTCGCTGGCGCCGTTGAACGTGACCGCGTCACGGGTGACCAGCAGGTGCGGCGGGGCGGCGGGGTCGCCGATGGCCTTGCGCAGGGTCGTCAACGCCTGGCGCAGGCTGTGGCGGGCGTTCTCCTCAGGTTGCTCGGGCCAGAGCAGCGCCGCGAGGGACTCGCGCGGTCGTGGGCGGTCGGGTGTGACGGCCAGGTAGGCAAGCAACGCCAGCGCCTTGCCGGCGCCGAGGGTGGTGACCGGCTCGTCACCGCGCGCGATCCGCGCGGGCCCCAACAGCGCCAGTGCCAGGTGTGCCATCGGCCGTTGCCTCCTGCGTGGCGGTGGACGTGGCGGAGATCGCGCATGGCCGGACAGAACGGTTCCACTCCCATTGTAGCGCTTGACGGAAGCCTGACGGGCGCTTGACGGCGCGCGCATAGGATCGCCTTGGGTCTCCACCGAACGCCCCGCCAGCGCTCCGGCCAGGCGGAACGAATCAACCGGCACTGTCCGATGCTGCCGGTCATCAGGAAGGAAGGCAACCTGTGGTGACGACGATCGAGACGCCGACCGCGGTGTCCCGGCGGGACGCGCTCATCAAGCAGCTGCTCCAGGCGGCAACCGGCGTCTGGGACATCTTCGGCGTCTACCTCGGCGATCAACTCGGGCTCTACCGCACGCTGGCCGGCATCGGGGCGGCGACATCGGTCGAGCTGGCGAGCGCCAGCGACCTGGCCGAGCGGTACGTCCGGGAATGGCTGGAGCAGCAGACGGCATCGGGCATCCTCGCCGTCGCCAACCCCGAGGCCGACCCCACCGCGCGCCGCTTCCGCCTGCCGGACGAGCACGACGAGGTTCTGACCGAGCGGGAGAGCCTCAACTTCATGGCGCCGCTCGGCCAGATCGTGGTCGGGACCGTCGGCCCCATCCACGCGGTGCTGGCGGCGTTTCGCACCGGTGGCGGGGTGCCCTACGCCGACTAAGGCGCGGACATGCGCCGTGGGCAGGCCGGCATGAACCGGAACCTGTTCCTGCACCAGCTCGGACAGGAGTACCTGCCGGCGATCCCGGACCTCCACGCCCGGCTCGTGGCCGACCCGCCGGCGCGCGTCGCCGACGTCGGCTGCGGCGTGGGCTGGTCGAGCATCGGCATTGCCCGCGCCTACCCGGCGGTCCACGTGGACGGCTTCGACCTGGACGAGGCATCGGTCGCGGAGGCTCAAACCAACGTCGCCGCCGCCGGGCTCGACGATCGGGTGCGTATCGAGCTGCGCGACGCGGCCGATCCGGCGCTCGCGGGGCGCTACGACCTGGTGACGGCCTTCGAGTGCATCCACGACATGGCCGATCCAGTCGGCGCGCTGCGGACGATGCGCCACTTGACGGGCGAGCGCGGCACCGTGCTCGTCGCGGACGAGCGGGTCGGCGAGCACTTCACGGCGGAGAGTTCGGACATCGAGCGGTTCCAGTACGGGTTCAGCGTGCTGCACTGCCTGCCGGTCGGGATGGCCGACCAGCCATCGGCCGGCACCGGCACCGTGATGCGCACGCCGACGCTGCGCCGCTACGCCCAGGCGGCCGGCTTCCGCGACGTGGAAATCCTGCCGCTCGACAACTTCTTCTTCACCTTTTACCGCCTCGTTGGCTGAGGCGGTGGGGATTGCATCATATGCACGATGGGAGCACGCGAACGCGATGAACCGCACGACCAAACCACCCACCCGGTCCGACACCGCGTCGGCGAACGAACCAGACGCACCGGCCGCGACCACGCGAGCTATGCCTGTAAAGGACTTGGCCACGATCTGGCCGGCCCCACCTCGATCGGAGGAACGAGCGAATGAACTACGTCCCATCCACGGTGATGGAGAGCATGCACCAGGAGCGGGTCGAGGCTACGACGGGCGGGTCTCGGGACAGGCAGTCCTGGACCGACTGGCAGCAACCACGGCCGGATCCGCTCGGACTCTCGCTGATGCGGCTGCTGAATCGGTGGCCGTCCCGCGGTCGCCGCTGGGGGTGTCGATCCTCCGGGCTTTCCGGCAGCTCCGCACTGTCAATGTCAGGGGTGGATCCTCGACGCACGCGGCGGACCTCGATATCCCAGCCGTATTCGGTGCCACCGATGCCGAACTCGCCCGTCTCTACCGAGAGCTGACACGCCAATCACGAGCGGAGGCCGCGCGAGATACCGCCCTGGCAATCGCATTCCTTCGCTGAACACACCGGTCCCGCGAGCCCCGGAGCTCCGGGGCTCCGGGAACAGGAGGTTGCACCATGACCCGGACCACCCACGTCACGACTGAGACGAACGCACGATCACGAAAGGAGAACTCGATGGTTGCGATGTTCACGCGGAACACCCTGGTCTTGCTGGCGCTGATCGCCATGATCGCGCTCGGCGCGCTGGCGAGCGGATTGGCGGCGGTCACTGGCGCGGCGGCGACCCCCGTCGCGACACCGATCGTAGCCATGAGTGCCGACGAGGCGATCGCCGCGATCACCGCCGACGACGGCACGCTGCGCTTCGACGTGTCGGAGGACGCGACCCGTTTCGTCTTCGCCCCGCAGCCCGTCCACGACGACGGCATGCCCGCCTACGGCAACGGCTTCGTCACCCAGGGCTTCATCTACCCGGAAGGCACCCTCGACGGCACCAACGGGGTGCTCGCCGACGGCAGCCCCGAGTTCCCCGACCAAGTGCTCGGGGAGTGGACCTGCCGCGGCTGGTTTGTCGGCGACGGTGCCCACACGACGACCGGCGCGTGGGTGATCACGACCCAGCAGTACAACTTCGGCGGCGAGGTCGGCGATGCCACGCTGATCACCGAGGGCTACGAGATCGCTGACCTGAATGTCCCCAGTGAGCGGGCGATCAGTGGGGGGACGGGTCCGTACGTGGCGGCGACCGGGGCGGGGGAGCAGACACTGCTCGGCTTCAACGCCAGCGAGGGGGTCGTTCTCCGCTTCGAGCTCACCGTGCAGGGCGGCTAACGCCCAGTCGCGGGTCGGCGTGCGGACACGGGAC
>JACDBO010000308.1 GCA_013694885.1 Chloroflexia bacterium
AGTTCGGCGAGTAGTCGCGCGTCCCCCCGGTTCACGACCTCGTCGATGTAGCGACGAACCAGCTCTTTGTTGCGCAGTGATTTCGCGGACATGCGGTGACCTTCCGGGGCAGTGTGGCAGCGCACCACGCGCCGGGCGCCGCCCATACCATTGGGTTCGACGTGACTCCACGTCGATCGCTCCACCATCATCGCGTGCCAGGCGTTTCGCGGCATCCGTAAAGTTGCCGATTTTTCGGGTCGGCAGGTCCGCTCCCGGCTCCGGGTTGCCTACGTAATGCCGCGTTGGCCGCGCGGTGTCGGACGCCCGCTCGCCCGGCGATGGCGTCCTTAGACGGCGCCGGTCCAGCGCCAGACGGTACCCTCCCGCAGGTCCTCCGGTGCGTCGGGCGCGTTGACGTCGATCAGCAGGACGGTGGGGACGCCATCGCGCCGGCTCCGCTCGGTGACGGCGAGGAGCGTCCCTTCCGGGTTGACGAAGTTGTTCTCGTCGGGAGCGGGGTAGTGGTCGATCGCTACCTGGGTCGCCTCGCCAGTTTCCAGGTTGAGCAGGTACGCCTCCCGGCTGCCACGCGGGGTGAAGTAGACGATCCGGCCGTCTTCGGACGTGCTATAGGACTGCGCCACCTGGTCATCGATCACACCGTCCAGCAGCCCGACCGTCCGCGCCGATGCACGGTCGACCCCGACGAGGGTGCTGCCGGCGACCGGTCCATCGGCGGTCTGCGGACTGAAGAGTACGAAGCGCGGAGCGGGGGTGAAGTAGCTGGGGCCGTGCGGGACCAGGCCCGTCAGGTCGGGATGCGCGGTGGGATCGCCGCCGTCCGGATCCACGGTGAACCAGCGCACGGCGGCGGCGGTGCTCGGGCGGGCGCCGACGATCAGCCGGTCGTCGCGCTCGCCGCCGAGGATGTCGTAGGGCAGACGCTCGGTTGGCGCGATCAGCTCGCCGATGCCGTCGCCACCTTCCACGTCGCGCCGGTAGACACCGTCTTCGGCGAAGATCAGCAGGGCATCATGGGAGCCGGGGAGGAAGCGGGCGAACGCAAAGCCCGGCACGGGCGCGATCTCGACTGGATCACCGCCGTCTACCGCGGCGACGGCGATGATCGCGTCGTCGCTGTCCGGGTCGCTGGCGCGGTAGACGATGTGGGTGTCGTCATCGGAGAACGAGGCGGAACTCGTCAGCCAGCCCGTCCGCCCACCGTCGAGCAGTCGTGCCGCCTCCGGGTCGGCGGTTGGGACGAGCCAGTACGCGAAGTCCGTGCCAGTAATCAGGGCCTGGCTGCCATCGCGGGTGAACGCCGAGAGCGGGAAGAAGAATTCGCCTTCGTCGGAGACGCGTAGGGTCGTGCTTAGATCGACGCCAGACGCGTCGGGGAGGGAGGCGAGCATCGGGCGGCGCTGATCGAGGTCGGTGATGACCGCCCAGTCCGGGTGCTGTCTGTGTGAATGTGACGACCGCGGGTCCGGCAGGTGCGAGTAATCAGGCTCCGCCTCTGCCCAGTCGATCTGCCGCGCCTCGCCGGCGCGGCAGTCGATGACCCAGGGACCAACGTCGGTGCTGGCGAGGGCCAGATCTGGATGAGCCGTCGGTGAGAGCCGGGCTGTCTCAGGAAGTTTGATTGTCGCGCGCGCTTCGAGCTGGCCGTTGTAGATCGTGACGTCACGGTCGGTCGGCTCTGGGTCCGCCGCTCCATCGACCTCGAACGCCGCGACGAGGAGCCACGACGCCGCACCATCTTCGCCGGCAACCGGGCTGGCGCCGGGCGCGTCCACTGCCGGCGCCTCTGGGGTAGCGTCGTCCTGCCGGGCAAGAACCGCGCGCGGGTGCATCACACCGAGCGATGCACCCGTGCCGACCGCGGCGAGCTGGCGGCGTGTCAACCTCGGGTTGCTCGCGGGGCGACTGAGTCGTCTTGACATGCGTGGGTGTTTTGACATGAGCCCCCCTGGTTCCGGCGATGGCGTGGCAATCAGACCAGGAGCCGCCTGGCTCCGCACACTCGCGTCGCATATGTCGTTCCGGGCGTTGTTGCGCCTTCGGTCGCCAAGGTCCAAACTGCCGCGATGCGCCAAACTCCGCGCCCGAAGCCCGAAGCCCGCGGTGGCTCCGAACTGGATGCACGCCGCGCGTTTTGGGGCTGAAGGGAGATCCCACTCCATGGCCGATGCATCTGATCAGCCATCGGGCATCGTGACACTGGAGACGGCGGACCTTGCCGCGGCGGAGCGCGTCCATCGGGCGATCCACGGCGACGCCGAGGATTGGGATGGTCTGCTCCGCCACAATCCCGTCTGGTCGGCGGCCGGCGTCCACCGGGCGGTGCGCCGGGACGGGGAGCTGGTCAGCCTGGCCTCGCTCGCCACGACCGAGCAGCGCTTCGGTGGCACAACGTGCAAGGTCGGCGAGATCGGTCTCGTCGGAACGCTCCCCGAGCATCGCCGGCAGGGCCACAGCCGGGCGCTGATGGAGTCGTGGCTGACGACGATGCGCGCCGAGGGTTATGCCCTCGCGTACCTCTTCGGTATCCGCGACTTCTACGAGCGGTGGGCGTTCCACTACGCCGCGCCCGACCATATCTATCCCTACCTCACCGTCGAGCGGCGGATGCTCGATGAGGCGGGTGGAGGGGGTGGAGGCGGCGAAGGAGTGCGGGTGCGGGCGTTGGATATCGAGGCTGACCTGGCGGGGGTGATGGCGCTGGCCAATGAAGACCACGCGGGGTTGCCGTGCTCGCCGGTTCGCTCCGAGGCCACCTGGCGCTACCTGACCGGCTTTGCCGACCGGCACGGTGTCGACTGGCTGGGCGTCGAGGACGTGGACGGCGCGCTGATCGGGTATGCCCGCGTCAAGCGCTGGGCCAAGGGTTCAAGTGCCCACCCGCCCGGTGCCGTCACCGATGTCGCGGTCGCGGG
>JACDBO010000256.1 GCA_013694885.1 Chloroflexia bacterium
GTTCCGCCCACTCGCCGGGTCATACCGATACACCCGCCCCGCCGGGATATCCACCCAGTAGAGCACCACCTCATCCCCATGCCACAGCGGCCCCTCCCCGGTCTCGCACGCGGCGTCGATCACGACTTCGGGCTCAATTCGACTGTCGTCCAGCATCACGTTCGTGTCCTTTTCGATCAGGGCCAAATAGCAACGGCCAACTACCAACCCGTGGTCAATAATGAGTTCATGACAGACATCTTCACGGGTCTCTAAGGGGATTGGCAAGCTTGTCCGAAAAATACGTCAGGGATCGGGAGGAGCAGGACTCGTTTGCCTTCCCTTAGATTGTGGGCCGAGACGTGTGCGGTGCTGTCTATGCGGTACGAATAGACTTTTCGACCAGCCGCAACAGTAATCAAGTAATCAAGTCCTTCAGTGGGATGTGCGGGGGACATGTACCCACTGTAGAACTCTTGAGTAAGCACATTCCAGTTGGCAGCAAGCTTGGCGCGTGGATGGTAGTTGGCTCGCACATGATTTTCGCAGAGGTCTTTCAGTACTTCTGGTGGAAAGCTGAGTGAGACGTCTATTCGGTCATCATGTTGAGACGCTGCCCAATCCTTCACTTTCTTGCGGACGAGCTTGGCTATTTCGTAGACCCCAGCGACGCTACCCAATACCGAAAAAGCTTCAGCAAGTTCTTCCCGATGTTCCCACAGCGTAAGAATGAAATGTTGTGTAAGACCATCGGCGGCCGGTCCAACTTCATAGCGCTCGGCGCCCCAATGCGGAACGTCTTCGTTCCCGACAAGCTCTCGGACTGCATCATTAACAGCGCGTTCGAGTTGAAGGCGCACTCCCCTATTCAAAGAGTCCGAATAGTTGATCAGATCACTTGACGGGGGGAATCCAAGGTCGAGAGTCAAGATGGCGATAATTGCAAAGTGGCCTGATCGATCAACGCCATCTTGGGTTGGCCACTCCCTTTGCACCTGTCCGGTCTCTGGATCGTGATACTCGGGCATAGGTACTGGCGTTGAGCTGACGTCTGGAATTAAGTGCGGAATGCAAAGCACCGATGTCTCCGAAGTCTCGGTGTTCCTATGCTCACGAACATGTCCTGTGGGATCTGCTCGATACGTGTAGACGCGCTTGCCGGCGCTTACGGTGAGCAAGTATTGAAGTCGATTCGACGGGTGATCGGTCTGCTCTTTGCGATCAAGGACTTGCCAACTTCCTGTTACCGGGGCCCGCAAACGATAAGTGGATTGTGCGTGAGTTATGCAGCAAGCGAGCAATGCTTCTGGAGTGAAGCTCAGCTCAACTGGCGGGATATCAATGTGAGGCTCCAATTGCCAATTGTCTATCCACTGCTTGACGCGACCGACAAGCTCCGCAATCACATATGCGTCGGCCAACTTGGAAAGCGCGCCGGTCAATTTCTCGCGATGCTCCCAGATCGTTACGATATATTCTGGTGTTGTGTACTCAGCTGCCGGCCCTATGAATACGTCTTCGACATCCCACCGACGCGGCAGTGGTTCAACGCCTATAACAGTTGCTATCGCAGAATTGACTGAGTGCTCCAACTGAAATCTCAGGCCCGCGTCTTGTGCCTCGTATGCACGCTCGGATTGTCTCTCTTCGTCTGAGGAATGAGGCGGGGTCCACATTGCCTTGACCGCAAGATGCGTTGAACGGTCCTTGCCATCAATGCTTGGCCAACGCCACTTGAAATACTCGGTCATTTTCGACACCTACCGCAGTGGTCCGCCACTGCATAGAGGTTTGTCCTGGTCTCGTTTACCTCGGCGAGAAAATAGGGATTGTTGCGCCCCACTGGGTCGGTGAGGACGTCCACAGAGCGGCCAAACAACGCCTCTAACGCGTCCGCGAACCGAAAAAATCGCTTATTGACACCGCGCCCGTACTCGCCGAGGTCGGCGATGAAGTCGAGGTCGCTGGTCTCGGGGTCGAAGGCGTCGGTAATGGCCGAGCCGAAGACATCGAGTTTCTGGATGCCGTACTGGCGGCAGAGTTCTTCGAGCTCCGGCAGTTTTTCCTTGACGATGTCGATCATGGCGCCGCTCTCCGAACGCTGGTCCATCTACTCCGTCATTGTCTCATCGTCAGAAGCCATATCTTCCAAAAGTAGCGCGATCTGTTTTCGAAGCTGCGGGATGCGGAGCTGTGACGTCATCCAGACCAACTCGTCGTCGATTTCGGCGTAGCCGTGGATGATTCGGTGCCGCATGGCGATTCCCTGATGGAGCCGGGGAAGCCGGTCCGCCAGGGATGGATCGAGACGACGCGCGTAGTTGAGCGCCTCGCCGATGATGCCGATCTGTCGCTCGACGCCGGCCCGGAGCAACTCATCGGTCAGATAGTCGTCAAGTGATCGACCCGCCGTGAACCTTGCGGTACGGTCGCAGGCGGCCAGAACGTCACGCAGCCGCTTGATCACCGCTGGCTTCATACAGCGTCGTCCTCGACTTCTCCATCTCTGCCCGGAACAACGGACTGCGAACGGACTTAATCGTGATCAGATCGACAGGACGCGCGAAGAGTGTCTCCAGAGCGTCGGCCATGTCGAGGAAGCGGTCGACAACGGTGGCATCGTACTCGCCCAGGTCGGCGATGAAGTCGAGGTCGCTTCTCTCGGAGTCGAAGGCATCGGTGACTGCCGAGCCGAAGATGTCGAGCTTGACGATGCCGTATCGGCGGCAGAGCGCTTCGAGCTCAGCCTGCTTATCCTTGAGGATGTCGATCATGGTGCCGCCTTCCTCTTCGTTGCGCCCTTCCATACTAGCGTGTCAGTGAACGCTGCTAGCGGCCCCACCGCAGCACCAGTGGGTCGTGGCGGCGAGCCAGCGCAAGTAGGCCGGCGTGGGTAGCAGGGTCGAGGGGCAGCATGGGGGCGCGGACGGTGGCACTGGCGATGATGCCGCCCTCGTGCATGAGGGTCTTGGTGGCGCGGAGGCCGCACTGGCGGTTCTCGTAGTGGATCAGGGGGAGCAAGTGCTCCCATGCGGTCGTGGCCTGGTCGCGGCGGCCGGCGAGCCAGTCGCGGACGATCGGGCCGAGCAGGTCGGGGACCATCGCGCTCGGCATCGTGCCGGTGGCGCCGGCGTCGAGGTCGGGGATCAGGGTGATGCTCTCCTCGCCGTCGAACGGGCCGGGCAGGGCGTCGCCGGCGAGGCGGACCAGCTCGCGCAGCTTGGCGGCGGCGAACGCGGATTCGACCTTGAC
Source organism: Chloroflexia bacterium (assembly GCA_013694885.1). Classification (GTDB taxonomy): domain Bacteria; phylum Chloroflexota; class Chloroflexia; order Thermomicrobiales; family UBA6265; genus JACDBO01. The sequence goes on from JACDBO010000256.1 coordinate 3,232, forward strand.
ATATTGCACGAGCGGGATCTCCGTCGCCAGCCGGGCGAGCAGCGCGGCCGAAAGCGGTGTGCCGCTGATCGGCGCGTCCTGGAGCATGATCGGGATGTCGATGGCCCCGGCGACGGTCTGGAACCAGGGCAGCAGCCCCTCCGCCTCCGCCCGGATCGTCGCCCCGTGGTAGGGCGGCAACAGCATCACCATCGCCGCCCCGGCGTCCTGGGCGCGGCGACTTCGCTCGGCGGCGACGCGGGCGCTAAAGTGGCTGGTGGTGACGATCACCGGGACACGCTCGGCAACGTGGCCCAGTATGAGATCGACTAGCCCATCGCGCTCGTCGTCGGTGAGCGAGAACTGCTCGGCGTAGTTGGCGAGGATGCAGATGCCGTCGACCCCGGCGTCGATCAGGAAGTCGACGACCCGCCGCTGGCCGTCAAAGTCGAGCGCCTCGTCGGCGGTGAACGGTGTCGGCGCGATCGGAAACACGCCGGTCAACGCGGTTTCGGTCATGGACTCGCTCCCCACCCGCGTGCTCGTCAGTCCTTCGTGCCGTGATAGAGGGACACCTATGTCTGCCGCGTCGCGTCGTCCCGCCGCCCTGTCGACACTCGCCGCGGTTCTACCGGATCATACCTGCGGGTGACAAGGTGAGCACGCGGCTTGCAGCGAGTCGCGGATCAATTGATGGACCGTTGTAGGGGCGGATGCCATCCGCTTTCGTTCCCCCATCGACCGAGGGTCGATATCCTGAGCGAGGGGCGCACGCCGTGCGCCCCTACCATGCGCACGACGGCGGCCCCGGCGGATCATTCGCCGAGGGCCGTCGCGTTTCTGACTGGTTGGCTCGCTACTGCGCCGGGACCGGGCAGCCGGTGCCGGTG
>JACDBO010000267.1 GCA_013694885.1 Chloroflexia bacterium
GACCGCGGTCGCCCCGGCGGGCATGCGCGGCGCGCCTCGCTCCTATGCCGAGTTGGCCACCACCGCACCCGTCGCCAATCTCGTCCTGCGCTTCACCTCACCGACCACCTTTCGGCAGGCGGGCGACCATTTCCTGCATCCCACGCCGCGGCTCGTCTTCGGCAGCCATCTGCGCCGCTGGCGCGCGTTCGCGCCGGTGGCGCTCGACGCGCTTTCGCTCGCCCGTCTGGAACACATCCGGCTCGTTGAGGTCGACCTCCAGCATATCGACGTGGATCTGACCGTCGCGCGGCACCCGGCGATCACCGGCTGGGCACGATATCGCGTGGATGGCGCCGACGATGCGTTCGCTCGGCAGGTTGCCACCTTGGCGGCATACGCCGCCTACTGCGGCACGGGTGCGCGCACGAGCTTTGGCATGGGGCAGACCGAGTGGCTGGCCTGACGCCGCACGGCGACGAGCCGAGGGCGGAGGCCCGAGCGACGTGCGGGATAGAAGGGTTGGATGACGACACATGCCTCCACCACTCGCCGCCCGCCCGTCACCCCTTGACCGGGCGCTCCACCTCGACGCGTTGCGGTGGGCCTGGCGGCGGGTGCGAGCGAACAAGGGTGGCGCCGGTGCCGACGGGGTCACCCTGCACCGGTTCGCGCGGTTGCTGGACGCGAATCTGCTCGCCCTCGCCGATGAGGTCCGCGACGGCGGTTACCGGCCGGGGGCCTACCACCGCGTCACCATCTTCGAGGGTGGCAAACCACGCCGGCTGGCGATCCCGCCGGTCCGCGACCGCGTCCTGCAGCGGGCGGTGCTCGACGTGCTGATGCCGTCGCTCGACCGTCGCTTCCTGCCGTGCAGCTTCGGGTATCGACCCGGCCGCTCGCTTCACGACGCGGTCGAGCGAATCGTCCGGCTCCGCGACTCGGGGCTGATCTGGGTCCTCGACGCCGACATCCGGGCCTGTTTCGACCGGCTCGACCATGGCACGCTGCGCAGCCTGGTGGCTGCCGCCGTGCCCGACCCGGAGATGCGCGCGCTGCTCGACACCTGGATCGCCGGGCCGCCGCCGCGCCCCAACCGACCGCGGCCGACGCGCGGCCTCCCGCAGGGCGCCGTCATCTCGCCGCTGCTCGCCAACCTCTACCTGCACGAGCTCGACCGCGGGCTGACGCGCCGCCGCTACCGGCTGGTCCGCTACGCCGACGACTTCATCGTGCTCTGCCAGAGTGAGCGTCATGCCGAGCGGGCGCTGCGGGCGACCGAGCGCGTCCTCGGCGGACTCAAGCTCGAACTCCATCCGGCCAAGACGCGGATCACCAGTTTCGAAGCGGGGTTCGACTTCCTCGGCGTCCACTTCGAGGGCACGGACTACACGTACGTGACCGACGACAAGCGCATCGTGATCGACACCTTGCCGCCGGAGTGGTTCCACTACCACGCTGAGGGGTACGACGGAAGAGATAGGGGATAGGGTAGAGGAGCACAGCGACCGATGCCGAACCTCTACGTCACAGAACCGGGCGCGAGACTGGAGATCGAGGCCGGGCGGTGGCTCGTCAGCCTCGGCGACGAGGTGCAGCTCAGCGTGCCGGCGACGCGGGTCGAGCAGGTCGTGATCGCCGGTGGGGTCGGGGTGACGACCCCGGCGCTGGGGTTGCTGCTGGACCGCGGCATCGGGTTGGTGCTGCTGACGCTGGGGGGCGCCTTTCGTGGGCGGCTCTCGGCGGGGGTGGGGAAGAACGTCGGGCTGCGTCGCCAGCAGTACCGCCGCGCCGAGGACCCCGCGTTCTGCCTGGCCCTGAGCACCGCGTTCGTGGCCGGCAAGCTGGGCAACGCCCGCACGCTCTGCCTGCGCCTCGACGCCACCAACGACGACCCGACCACGCTGGGGGTGGTTGCCGACCTGCACCGGCTGATCGCCGCCCTGGACGAGGCGCCGGACCGGGATGCCGTCCTCGGCATCGAGGGGCAAGGGGGGCGCCGCTACTTCGACGCGTTCCGTCGCCACCTCGACCCGCCATGGGAGTTGCCGCGTCGGGCCCGCCGCCCGCCACCGGACCCGGTCAACGCCTTGTTGTCGCTCCTCTACACCCTGCTGCATGAGAGTTGCTACAGTGCGCTTGACGCGGTCGGGCTGGACCCATATTGCGGGTACTACCACGCCGAGCGGTATGGCCGCGCCTCGCTGGCGAGCGACCTGATGGAGGAGTTTCGCCCCATCATCGCCGACTCGGTGGCACTGTGGCTCCTTAACAAGCAGATTCTGTCGCTGTCCGACTTCCGACCGGTCGGGGAGGGGCGCGGCGTGCATCTGAGTCAGGACGCCTGGCGGCACGTCGCCACGGCCTACCAGCGGCGGCTGGCGACGACGGTGCGGCCACCGGGAGTGAGCCGGGCCATCAGCTATCAGAAAGTGCTTGAAGTGCAGGCGCGGGCATTGCGCCGGGTGATCGAGGGTGAGGACAGCGCCTATGCACCCTTCCGGACCAGGTGAGCGGGAGGCGGTTGGCGCCTCGGGCAGAGGGCAGAATGCGAACAAAGGTTTCGAACAGGGACCGGCGCGTGCAGGCCGCCAGCGATCCTCGCGGCCCAGAAACCGCATGGATCCGGGTAAACCCGCCCGCGAGGATCGCGTCCGTACATCTGCCTGTGCGGCGATCCTCGCACGCCGCCGCAAGCGCGTACGAACGCGGCGCGGCGCATCGATCGCGGGGAGAGTCGCATCCATTGTGCAATTTCCCCCTCGCCCAAAAGCGCGATCCTCGCGGCGGGCGCGGGTTGCACCCCGGACCTACGAGAACTGGTGGGTCGACGGGGATTGCGTCGCGACCCATGGGGGGGGTAGACTGCCAATCAGAACACAGGGAACCAACCCTTATTTCGCTAACGCGGATTGAAACCGACGACGGCGGCTTCCTGCGTTGTCTCAATACGCGTCGAACCAACCCTTATTTCGCTAACGCGGATTGAAACCTGATGACCGGACACGCGCACGCGGGATGATCGGAGTGCGAACCAACCCTTATTTCGCTAACGCGGATTGAACCCCGAGAACCGTGACGTGGAGGTAGCGATTTCGGGTGGGCGGGAACACATGTGGTCCGTGTCCCGAGGGACGCGGGCGCGGGCGTCGCCAGGTGGAATTCCCGCGGACGGCGAGCGAGGCGGTGCCAGACAGGGGGAGGGACGGGGATGCTGCTCGTCGTCGCCTATGATGTCGCGAATGACCGGCGGCGAGTGCGGCTGCACACGCTGCTGCTCGGCTACGGCGACCCGGTGCAGGAGAGCGTCTTCGAGTGCGAGCTGACGCCGCGGCAGGCGGCCGCGCTGAAGCGCGAGGTGGCGCGCCGCGTCCGCCCCGGTGCCGACCGCGTGCGCTACTACGCGCTATGCGCCGACTGCGCCGAGCACATCGAGGACGAAACCGGAGCGCGGCGGCCACCCCCACCGCTGCTCCATATCGTCTCGCGCCGCCCAGTCCACGCCGCGCCGGTTGGAAGCACGGGACTCAATCGAACTCCGAAGAGGTTACAGCAACATTCATGAGCGCAGGGGTTGCCATCCCCGCCGCCGCTTCGTAGAATCGGGATCAGATTCATAAACGTGCGTGATCCGAGTCACCAGCGGATGATGGATAGCATCAAGTGCTGGGTGTCTGGTTGACGTTGTGACGTTGGAGGGAAGGAGCGGCCTTGCCACGCCCACAGCCAGCGGCACCATCCATGACGCTGCTGACGACCCCTCGCCGGGAACCCCTGCTCGATCTCGAGATCGCGGTGGTGACCCCGATGTTCGGCGGCAGCGCGATTGCTCGCACGGTCGATC
>JACDBO010000274.1 GCA_013694885.1 Chloroflexia bacterium
CCGGTCGGGTTGCGCCCTTCGTCTTTGACCAGCAGCCGGTCGACACCGAACTCGCGCCCCAACGCCGGCGCCGGCAGCAAGGGAGTCCCGCCTTCACCGAGCAGCGGCGCGGCGGCGATATCCCGCACCGGCAGGAGTTCGGCGTAGCGCCGCAAGTCCCACGGCCTCGTCGCCAGTGCCGCCAGCGTCATCGCCTTCGCGGCGGCGTCCAGGTCGTAGCGGGCATAGAGCACTTTGCCGCAGACCGGGCAGACGGTGTGCAACTCCCCGGCGTCCCGCGTGGCGCCACAGGCGCTGCATTCGAGGTGAGTCAGAAAACTTCGCATGATTACTCCCGCTCGACCACTGAGCATGTACTTGTCACCCACGCAATCTGTCATTTCGAGCCGCAGCGAGAAAACTCTCGTTCCATTGAAGCCAGTTCGAAGCCACTTCTCCTCCAACGAGAGATTCCTCGTGCGCTCGGAATGACAAATTTCGGTGATTGCTCTCAGTCCCTCACTTGACGTCCACGACCACGACCTGAACAGCGTTGTTGCCGTAGCCGAGGCGGTTCCACGGCGGGATGTCCGGCTGGGTGGCGCCGGCCGCGTCGGTCGCCCGAGCACGAAGCACATGGCGGGCCGGTTCGGCCACGTCCCACGCGAAGGACCATGCCTGCCAGGCGTAGGGTTCGGTCGGCGGTTCGACGTCGACTGGCCGCCACTCGCCGGCGCCGTCGATGCTGACCTCCACCGCCGTCACCGGTCCGGTCCCGGACCAGGCCCAGCCCCGCACCTCGTGCCGACCGGGCGCGAGCACGTCGCCGGGTGCGGGATCGGTGATGATCGCCCGGACTCGCTCGGTGGTGACCGCCTCGCGCTCGCCATCGAGCCACTCGTAGACGTATGAGCGGGTCTGGAACTGCCCCTCGAATTGTCCAGTGAGCACCTCGATCGTCGACAGCCATTTGACCGACGCCATCCCGTACCACCCCGGCACGACGAGGCGCACCGGCGCGCCGTGGTCGGGCGTCAGTGGTTCGCCGTTCATGGTGTAGGCCAGCAGGATGTCGTTTCCAGGGTCGCCCGCGAGAGCGAGCGGCAAAGAGCGCTCGAAGGTGGTGTCCGGTCCACCCTTGTACGGGCCGTGGTCCGCGCCCGCGAAGGCGACCTCGATCCCTTCCGGCGTCGGTTCCACCCGCGCCAGCACATCGGCGAGGCGTGCACCGGTCCACTCCGCGGTGGCGACGGCGGTCCCCAGCCAAGGTTCGCCGGTCGGCAGCGGCGCCATACCGGCGCGACCGTTGCCCGCGCATTCCAGCGTCACGCGCAGCGTCGAGGCCGGCAACGCGCGCAGGTCGTCCAGGGCAAGCGTCAATGGCCGCTCAACTTCTCCGGTGACATGCACCGAGCCGTCGTGCTCCGGCAGGTCGAAGTTGCTGCGGACGTAGTGGGCGTCGGCCGGTGTCACCGGCTCGCGCAGTGCCGCCGGTGGCGTCTCCGCGTTGAAGGGCCGGGCGCGAACGGTGACCAGCGCTGCCCGATCACTGGTCAGATTTGTCGAACCGGTCATCGCCGAGCGAACCTCCCTGCGTCGTGTCGATGCCGCCTTGTGCGCCGGAAATTACCTGTGGCCCGGCACAGAGCACCGGCACGTCCACCCCGCTGACGTGGAGCTCGATCAGGTGGCCGTGCGGGTGAAAGGCAGTATCACCATCGAGCATCCCGCTCACCACGTCGTAGTGGATGATCTCGTCTCCCACGCGCTGGTGAATGTAGGAGACGCTCTCGGCAATCGCGCCGAGGAGTGCAAACACATCCATTCGGAGGCGCCGCATGGTCGCGGGCTGGCCCGACCAGTCGAGAGAGATGACGAATACCGACTCCACCGTGTCGGTCGCAACGAGCGTCCACGGCGTCGTCGCATCGTCGCACAGGGGCTGGAGATGTGGGAGCAGATGGTTCTCCGGCGCCTCCGCAACCCAATTCTTTTCGCCGAGAGCGGCAAGAAGCCGGCGCACATCATCGGCAAGCCAGGCGCCATCCGCGACGCCTTCCCCCCGTTGATCGCCATCCCAGCGCCTCAGCAACCGCACGCTCATCCTACGCTCCGGTCGGATTGGCTGTTCACCGGCAACTGACAACGCCATTGCCGCACAGTACGTCAAGCGCTCTTGGGAGACAAGCACGAGCGTGCAGAATCAGGCCACCGCGCCAGTCTCACCGTCGGCGCGGTCAAGGGATATATCGCCGCCGAAGCCGCCGGACCCCGCCGGGCGCCCACGACCGGGTCTTCCCTTCTGCACTCGGCACATGAGTCGGGGCGCGCAGTCGCCACCCCAAAAAGAGGGCGCTGGGCAGACCCGAGAACCCCCAGATCAGCACCCCGAACTCTAGTGGATCGCCACTGTAAAGCATAGGGGGTATCTTGCGGGGAGCGATTCGCCGTTTGCCCACAGGAGTCCCGCCATGACCAAGCTGCACGCGGTCACATTGACTGACACTGAGCGCGACCAACTC
>JACDBO010000325.1 GCA_013694885.1 Chloroflexia bacterium
GCCACCGGGACCGGAGCCAGCCACCTGCCGTAAATCGATGCCGTGCTCGGCGGCGAGGCGCTTCACCAGCGGCGAGGCGCGCAGCCGCTCACCCGCCGCCCGCTCCGGTGCGCTCGCCCCGTTGGCGCCCGGTGGGGGAGCGGGTTGAGCGGTCGCCGCAGCCGCGGGCCGCTTCGGTTGCGCGGGTGGCGTCTCCTGACGATCGACCGCGGGCGCCGGTTGCCCCCGCTCCTCCCCGGTCGAGGGTGCTTCCGCCACCGCCGCCGGCTTCTCCGCTTCCTCAGGCGCGCTATCAGCTGTGCTGTCGGCGGCGCCATCTGCCGCGCCATCAGCTGAGCCGTCTTCGCCGATCGTGGCGATCGCGGTGCCGATCGGCACGGTGTCACCCTCGTTGACGAGTGTCCGGGTCAGCACGCCGGCGTCGGTCGCCTCGATCTCGAGGGTGACCTTGTCGGTCTCGATCTCAGCCAGCGGGTCGCCCTCGGCCACCTCGTCGCCCTGGCTCTTGAGCCACTTGAGGAGCGTGCCCTCCTCCATCGCGTCGCCCATCTTGGGCATGATGACCTGGGGCATCGCTACACCTTCACCTCGTTGTCGCTGACGTAGTCGCGACTCGGTAGAGCACTCGCTGCACCGCGTCGATGATCTGCTGCTCGCTTGGGAAGGCGGCCAGTTCGAGGTTGCGCGCGTAGGGCGCCGGCACCTCCGCGCCGCTGACCCGCTCCACCGGCGCGTCGAGCTCGTCGAACGCCTGCTCCTGAATGATCGCCGCCACCTCGCTGGCCACGCTGAACCAGCGCCACTGCTCCTGGACAACCACCGCCCGGTTCGTCTTGCGCACCGAAGCGACGATGGTCTCGGAGTCGAACGGCCGGATCGAGCGCAGGTCGATGACCTCGCCCTCGATCCCGTCCTCGGCCAGCTTGTCGGCCACCCGCAACAGCAAGTTGACTTGCCGGCCGTAGCCGATCAGGCTGATGTCGGTCCCCTCACGCGCCACCCGCGCCTTGCCGAAGGGGACCGTGTAGTCGCCGTCCTCCACCTCGCCCTTCGTCCCATAGAGGGCACCGGCTTCGAGGAAGATCACCGGATCCGGGTCACGGATCGCGCTCAGCATCATCCCCTTGACGTCGTGCGGTGTCGCGGGGGAGACGACCTTGAGACCGGGGAAGTGCCCGTAGAACCCTTCCAGGCTGTGCGTGTGCTGCGCCGAGAGCTGCACACCGCCGCCATTCGGACCGCGGATCACCAGCGGCACCGAGACCTGCCCGCCGGAGAAATAGCGCAGCTTGGCGGCGTTCTGGATGATCTGGTCCGCGGCGAGGAACGAGAAATTCCAGGTCATCATCTCGACGATCGGTTTCAGCCCAGTCATCGCCATCCCGATCGCGGCGCCGGTGAAGCCGTTCTCGGCGATCGGCGTGTCGATGACGCGCTTGGGGCCGAACTCGTCGATCAACCCGTTGGTGACGAGGTGCGTCCCGCCGTAGACGCCGATATCCTCGCCGAGCAGCACGACACTCTCGTCGCGCTGCATCTCTTCCGCCATCGCCGCCTTCAGGGCGTCGCGATAGGTCTTGACAGGCATCCGCCCGCTCCCTTTCTCCGCAAGCCGCCGGTCACCGATGGGCGAACGTCGTCCGCCCCGACCACGATGGCCCTATTCGCCAATTCCGCTCCCCGCGGCAGGGACGTGCATCTCGCCGGCGTAGACATCGGTCGTCAGTTCCGTCAAATCCGGGTCCGGGCTCTCGTCGGCGAATTGCACCGCCTCGTCGGAGCGCGCCTTGGCCGTCTCGCGGATCGCTTTCAGCGCGTCCTCATCGGCCGCGTCGCGTTCGAGCAGCGTCCGCTCCAGCAACCCGATCGGGTCACGCTGCCGCCACTCCCTGATCTCTTCCTTGGTGCGGTACTTCTCGAGGAAGTCGGCCGCGCCGTGCGGCACCAGGCGATAGGTGAGGGCCTCCACCGCGAAGGGTTTGCCGCTCTCCCGCACTCGCTCGGCGGCGCGGTGGGCGCAGTCGAGGACGGCTTCGAGGTCCATCCCGTCCACCTTCTCGTGCTCGATACCGTAGGAGTCGAACTTGGAGCCGAGGTCGGTCATCGCCGTCGACCGCTCGACGCTGGTACCCATCCCGTACTGGTTGTTCTCGATCACGAAGAGGGTCGGGTTGAGCCCGTCCCGGCCCCACAGACCGGCGAGGTTGGCCGCCTCGTGGAAGGCACCGTTGTGGATCGCGCCGTCGCCGAGGAAGAGCTGGACGATCCCGCCCGTCTTCCGGTAGGCGAGCGAATAGGCCATACCGACACCCAGCGGGATGTGACCGCCGACGATACCGTAGCCGCCCATGAACCCGTTGGCGACATCGAAGAGGTGCATCGAGCCGCCCTTGCCCTTGACCAGCCCGGTGCCCTTGCCGTAGAGCTCGGCCATCACCGCCTTCGGCTCGCTGCCGAGCAGCAGAGCGTGGGCGTGGTCGCGGTAGGCGGTGATGATCCGGTCCCCCTCGCGGTACTCGTGGAGAAAACCGGTGGCGACCGCTTCCTGCCCGCTGTAGACGTGGAGATAGCCGCCGATCTTGCCGGTACGGAACCCGCGCTGGGCGGCATCCTCGAAGAGGCGAACCTCGACCATCTTTCGATACAAGTCGAGCAACGCGTCATTTTTAACGCGCGGCGGCTGCCCGGCCTCCTTGCCGTTGGCCTTGGCCCGGTCCGCCGCCTTCCGGGCCGACGTTGATCTCGATTTTCTGCCTTGTCGTTCGGTCGTTGCCATGCTCCGGCCTCTCCTGGCCTCGGGGACTCGCGATGTCGGCCACGCGAGCCACGCCACACGGTTCGTCGGGGCGTTTCAAACCGGGACCACCGCATCCGGGCAGGCCGCGAGTCCGCTCGCCTGCCCGGTCAAAATCATTCCCGACCGCTCGACCCGCGACAGGGCCACCGCGCCGTCGAACCGGCGGCGGACCATATCCCCATCATCGCGCTGCATTGTACCGTAGGACTCAGCATCGCGGACCGAGCGCCGTAGATCACGGCCGGGAGCGGACCTTGCCATGTGGGGCGTTCTCGGCCCTCGATCCTCGCACCTTCGTTACGGGTTCGCCGGCTCGTTCGGCGTGCCGGGGGTCTGCGACTCCACGTCGAGCGCGGCCGGGCTGGTGCCGCCGACCTCCAGCGCTTCGCTAGCGAGGCGGTTGCCCTCGCTCAGCATGTAGCCGGGCGCCGGGCTGTCGGCCATCCCCAGCGCCGGGTAAGCCTTGCGCATCTCCTCGTAGCTGGCGGTGGCCTGCTCGAAGCGGGCGGGGTCGTCCTCTTGCCCCGATTCCACGGCGTAGACGTGCATGATCCGCTGCGCGGTGCCGTACTCGGTCAGCGGTCGCCGCCCGATCGGGTCGACCGGCACCGGCACCTGCCCGTGTGCCGGCACCGACGAGCGGTCCGGCACCTGCCCCGGCTCCTGCGGCGAGTCGACCGCCCCCGGCGCCGCCGTCGGCACGATCCGGTTCGGATCGATCGGGTCACCCGGCCGGGCAAGTCGTCTGTTCACAAACGCCATCTCGTCCTCTGCTCCTGTCTGGTGAGTCCTGGATTGCGCGACGAGTACCAGCGACGGTTGCCGCGCGTCATCACGTCAGTGAGTTGACGCGTCCATCATACCAACATGCCCGATCAGGACGGTCCAGGGCAGTGCTCGCTGATGGACAACGAGACTATGGGAGGGGAGAACCAGCCGCGCGACGAGCGCCACAGCCACAGGTTGTTCGTGAGCGCGGCGCTGCCCGCCAAAATCACCTCGATCTCCTGCGCGGACCGGGCAGGATGCCATCGTTCGTGCTGGGGCAGGACAATAACCCCAGCATGGTCGATGACGACACCCCACGTGGCTGTCCAAAGCCGCCATGCCTCATGCAGGAGGAAGTCGCTTTCGTTGTGCGTCAGAAGAACGCGACCGAGCGTCGCCGCGGTGAGGAACTGCAATCGGATCACGCGCCTGCTCTTGCCCAGACTCCCGTGCGCTGATGACGTCGTCTCCAGCCTCCCGCAGAAAGCGTACGAGCCGAATTGAGACGTTGTGGTCCGTGTAGTAGATCGGCATATTCGGCTAGGCAGCCGGGAAGTGGTTCGCGTGAATGGGTCGGCTCCCGGCGTTCGCCGCCAACCGCGCGTCGATGGCCGCTCGCTCCTGGTGATAGTAGGCGATCGCCGCACGAACCGCCTCAGGCTCGATGTCGTAGTCCTCGGCGACCTGATCGATCTCACCGTCCACCGTGGGGAGATAGCCGATGATCGCCCAGACCGAGACTCCCGAGGCGACGAGGCGTGCCTCGCTCGGGCCCGGGCGGTGGAGATCCTCCTTGATGTGGCGCTCGATCAGCGGGGTCTCGGTCGTTACCATGATCCTCTCGTTCACTCCCACTCAGTGTACCGTGACACCACAAGCACAATTCCTGATCCGAGCGCAGCGCAGCAGTGGAGGAAGGGACGGATGACACGCGCCGTGGGCCGGCCCGCGAAACGAATCCGCCTCAGCATCGAGATCGATCTGGACCTCCACCACCAGCTGATCCAGGCAGCCACATTAGATGACATAACAGTTATCCTGTACGTTGAGCAAGCAATCCAAGCGCGGCTTCAGCGTGACATGATCGACAGCAATAGTGAGCCGGCGACGTTGACGGCAGGGATGGATCCGGTGCTGGCCGAACTGTGGGACAACGACGAAGATGCCGTGTATGACCGCTTGTGATCGTCGCTCCGCGATTCAATCTCCGCTCATCACATTCGCGGCGGAGTGGCGACGACGAGGCGAAAGACGCCGAAGAAGCGGCGACGCTCGCTGACGATCTCGAAGCCGAGCTCCCGGACCAGCGTGATGGTCGCCCGGTCGAGGTGGCAACCCAGGGCGCGGACCTGAAGCGGCGTCAGCAACCGCTGGAGCCAGGCGAGGGGAGGCGTCTGCGACCGGACGTGTTCGAGCAGCACGACCCGTCCGTTCGGTTTGCAGACGCGCGCCATCTCGCGCAAGGCGCGCGCCGGGTCCGCCACGGTGCAAAGCGAGAGGCTGGTCGCCACCGTGTCGAAGGCGGCGTCCGGTAAGGCCAGTTGCTCGGCATCCATCCGCGCCAGCGTCACCGTGCGACCATGAGCGTGTGCGGTCCGTCGCGCCTCCGCGAGCATTCCTTGTGAGAGGTCGACGCCAATCATGTGTGTTACGGCATCATCGTAATAGGGGAGGTTGCGGCCGCTGCCGATACCAACTTCGAGCACCGCGCCGCGCAACTCGGCGCCGAGGGCGGCGCGCAGGGCGCGGCCCATCAGGAGCCGCTCGACCGCCCCCTCCATCCGGTCATAGCGCGGCGCCAGCTGGTCGTAGATCGCGGCCACCCGCCGGCGTTCGCTCGCTCGCTTGTTTCTCGCCATCCGCGCCCTGGTCTCCTTGTCTCTGCCGCACCCGTGGCTCCTTCCGGCATAATAGCGTGCCGCGGACAGGCAGCGGACGGCGGGGGCGAGCATCATGGGTGAAGCGAACGAGGAGCGGGTCGGCTCAGGTACAGACGAGCGGAAAGGCGCGACTGGACGCCGGACAACCGAGCGGCAGACGCGTCGGCTGCACGCACTCGCGGCCGACCCCGAGGCGCATCTGACGCTCGCCATCGAGCTGGTCGAGACCTCACGCGACCTCGAAGTGGTCCGACCTGCCCTGAAGATCCTCGAGGAGCAGCGCGATCCCGCTCTGCGACC
>JACDBO010000380.1 GCA_013694885.1 Chloroflexia bacterium
AGTCGATGATGCGGCGCGCACGGCCCAGATACCCGGCACCCGCGACGAGGCATCCGGGGAACGGAGCCCAGCAGAGACACCCGCTGGGGGGGAGGAGGAGCGAGACCACTCGGCGACTCCTGATGCCATCTTCGCCGCCAGTCCGTCGTTGCCTGGTCCACCCGAAGTTTCCCCCGATGGCGGAATGCTCGCCTTTCTCCTCGCCGACGAGTCCGGCGTGCTCCAGCTCTGGGTTAGTCCTACGGACGGCAATGCACCGCGACAGGTACCGGTGCCATTTGCGCTCGTTGCGGATCAGGACCCCGAGACAGGCCGCGTCTTGCGCGGGCCGCAGTGGTCACCGGACGGCTCGACGCTGGCCGTGACTGGCTTGAGCGAAGGCACCCACCGTACGGCTATCTGGTTGGTGCCAGTTACCGCCATAGCTGAAGACGGTTCCCAGCACCACGATGAGGAAGACCGAGTGCCGATCCTCCTCTGTGATCACCCGTCCGCCGACCGCTCTCCACGCTGGTCGACGGACGGGACTGAAATCGCATTTGTCACCCACCGTGACGGCCGCGACGGTATCGCCCTCGCTCCAGCCTTCGGCGGCGCTCCGGCACAGGTGATCACCTTGGGTCCGCGGGATGATCGCGAGCCGGTATGGTCGCGGGACGGTAAGTTCCTGGCCTTTCGGCGTCTGCTTCCCGAAGGCGAAGAACACGCCGACCTGTGCGTCTACATTCCCGAAATCGGCGAGGTCCGAAATCTCACCAGCGAGAAGTCAGCCGCGCTGCGCCACTCGCTTGATTGGGTCCCTGGCCGCAACCTGATCGTCTACGTCACGCTCGACAGCGAGTGGCTGTCGATCGCCGTTGTCAACGCGGACAACAAAGCGGGTTGGACCGTGACCCGAGAGCCCGGCGACAAGGCGGAGCCCCGTTTCGCGGCAAACGAAGCGCGGATGCTCTATGCCCGAACAGAGGGATTCACGACCGTGTGCTGTGAACGCGGTCTCCACGCCACCAGCGCGGCCACGATCGACCCCGGTGAAGGCGTGGTTCGTCACCCTCGTTGGCTGGCGGAGAAGCGTGTGCTGTATGGATTCAGCGCACCCACCCACCCGTTCGGTTTCCTTGTTCAGGACAACACCGCCGACGCCGAGCGCACTGAGTTGGCACCTCCCGCCCCGATTTCGCTCGACGGGTTTCAGCCACGCCAGCCCGTCCCTTTTGAGTTCTCGGTCGGCCAGGACGAGCAATTCTCCGGGATGCTCTATCAGACATCCGAGCAAGCGGGACCCGCCCCCGGCATCATCTATCTCCCCGACGGACCGCTGGCGGCCCGTCGCGGCGAGTTCCAGATCGAGGAGCAAGCGCTGGCCGGCAGCGGCATGGCGGTGCTGACGCCCGTCCTCCACGGCGCCACCGGCTTCGGCGTGAGCGTCGAACATGATCTCACTGAGTTGGCGGATCGCGAAATCGAGGTCAACGACATCGTCGAGGCCGGTCTTGCCTTCAGCGAGCGCGACGACGTGCTGGCGGACCGCTTGACCTTGGTGGGCCACGGCTATGGGGGGACGCTCGCGCTGATCACCGCCGGTGGCAGACCGGGCCTCTTCCGCGCCGTCGTCGCTATCGACCCAATCCTCGACTGGACCATCGAGCTGGACCACACGTCAACCCCGTGGCGCGCCTGGGTTCTCCAGCAATATGGCGCGCCGTTGACCCATCCGGACCGTTACGCTCTTCGCACCCCGGCGACCTTCGCCGCAGTCATCGACGTGCCGTTGCTGTTGGTGTGCACCGCCGGAGCACCCGACCATCGACGCACCCAACTCGGCGATTTCACGGCCTATCTCGACGCAGTGGGCGTCGCCTACGAGCGCGTCGAGACGGAACCAGGTCCCATCGGACTGACCCTGCGCGAGGTTGAGCGCACGCTGCACGCCCGCTTCCGCCCAGAGCACCACCCCGAACCCGTGCCTGAGCCGACCAACGAGGATCAGCCGGCCGACGCCGCCCCTGAGCCAGCGCTCGTTACTGCCGAGGAGCACGTCTAGCGCGGGCCAATTGCCTATCGGCCCATCTCTAACGGCGGACCGGGAACTGAATCAGGCCCTGCGTCGCAGGTCGAACCTCGACCCCCGTTTCTGACCTATTGGAATCGAGCAGCGCCGTCGTAAGGCCATCTTCTTCGCCCTCGAAGCGTTCGCAAGTACACTAGTCTTGCGTTTCAGCCAAGCTCGGTGCATCTGGACGCATCGCGGTGTGTCATCGGGCCGCAGCCACACGCTTGGTTGTTCCCACATTCGAACGCGAACGAGAGTCGTCGACGATGACAGATAATCCTCGGGCCTCTTCACCCCGCCAGAGTCGGCGACGATTCGTCGGGCTAGCGGGGATGGCCGTCTCCGGGGCTGCCGTGGTGACCGGGGTGCTCTCGATTCGTCGTGGCGCTCCGCCAGCGACACTACCGGTACCGAGCACGGAACGCGTCCCACCGACACCGGCTGTCACGCCGACACGTCCCTCAGAAGTCGCGCGTGCCACACCCAACGTGCAGGCCTTTGCCGGTATCGAGGAAGCGTCGGTCGGGATACTCGGCCAGGCGCTGGACCGCCGGCAGGTTTCGTCCGCCGAGTTGGTCACTGAGATGGTCGCTCGCATCGAGGCAATGGACGCGGAACTGGATGGCGGCGACGGACTGCGCGCCCTGATCGAGTTGAATCCGGAGGCCGGCGAGATCGCCGCCGCGCTCGATGAGGAGCTGGCTGCCGGCCGCCGGCGCGGTCCGCTGCACGGCATCCCAGTCCTGCTCAAGGACACGTTCGCGACCGCCGATCAGATGCACACCACCGCCGGTTCGCTGGCCCTCGTCGACAATCGTGGCGCCACCGATGCCTTCGTCGTCGAGCGACTTCGCGGCGCCGGGGTGATCATCCTCGGCAAGACGAATCTCACCGAATGGTCGGCCTTTCGCGCATCCCGCCGGTCGAGCGGCTGGAGTGGACGCGGCGGGCAGACTCGAAACCCCTACCAGCGCAACATGTCCCCCTGGGGTTCGAGTTCCGGTTCGGCGGTCGCCGTCGCGGCCAGTTACGCACCGCTGGCGCTCGGTGTCGAGACCGACGGTTCGATCATCTGCCCAGCGTCTGGGTGCGGCATCGTTGGTTTCAAACCGACGGTCGGGCTGGCAAGCCGGAGCGGTGTGGTGCCGATCAGTTTCACGCAAGACTCGCCCGGCCCAATGGCGAGGTCGGTCGAAGATGTCGCCTTGCTGCTCACCGCGATTGCCGGCTACGATCGGTCTGATCCCGCTTACGGCCGGACTGACTGGAGTGCCCCGGCGTCGATGTTCGAGGAGTTCCCGGTCCACAATGCCGGGGCGGTGGACTACACCCGCTACCTCGACCCTGCTGGTGCCAAGGGCGCCCGGGTCGGCATTTGCCGCTCGCTCTTTGGCATGGACTCTGATGCCGACGATATCGCCGAGGAATCGCTGGCCGCACTCGAGGCCGCCGGTGCTGTCCTCGTCGACGATGTGTCAATCCCATCACAAGGTGAACTGGGCGCGGACGGCACTGGCTATGCCGTACTCCTCACCGAGTTCACGTACGGGCTGGATCGCTTTTTGGAGACCTATCTGCCGGACGGGCCGATCCAATCGCTGGCCGATATTGTCGAGTTTAACGAGGCGCATCCCGAGGAGGAGATGGCGTACAGCGACCAGGCCATTTTCTTGGACGCCCTCGAAGCGGGTTCGATCCAGGATGACACGTATGCGCGAATTGTCGCGAACAACCTCTCCCTGGCACGAGAGCAAGGTCTCGACGCCGTGATGGAGGAGCTGGAACTCGACGCCCTGGTCGCGCCCTCGGCGCCGGTCCCGACCACCATCGACCTCTGGGGCGACGATTTCGCTGGCGCCAGCACCAAACCGACCGCGATGGCTGGCTACCCGATCATCACGGTGCCCGCCGGCTATGCCAACGGCCTGCCGGTCGGCCTCAGCTTCATGGGCCGCGCCTTCAGCGAGCCCACCCTGCTGACCCTAGCCTCCGCCTTCGAGCGCGAGCACCCGGTCCGAATCCCCCCAGAGTACCGAAACGGTTAGCGCGGGCGTTGGTTTCCGAACCTCCAACCTTCGCGTGATACCAAAGGAGGCCGCGTTGTTGTCCGCGAGTCGCGAACCTATCACGTACCGCGGCGAGGCGCTGCGCGCCGTGGCGATGCCGCTCGGTGGGATCGGCACCGGGACGATCGCGCTGGCCGGCGACGGCTCGCTGCGGCAGTGGCAGATCCACAACCAGATCAACCATCTTGCTTGTGTCCCCCATTCGTTTTTTGCCGTCTGGGAGCATCACCGCGACTCGGAGGACCAGCCAGTCTCCCGCGTACTGCAATCGGCGGAACTCTACGACCACGATGGACCGACCCCACCGCCGACCGCAAACGACCACATCGTCCCCCTCGCGCACCGCCGTCTTCTCCAGCAGCTGCCGGGTGTGGCGACGACCGAGTTCAAAGGTCCATATCCAATCGCCGAGGTCCACTACCACGACCCCGCCTTGACGCTTGACGTCAGCATGGAAG
>JACDBO010000418.1 GCA_013694885.1 Chloroflexia bacterium
GGCTGGTCATCGACCCCAAGGTGGTCGCCGGCGACCCGGAGTTCGGCATCGCCCAGATCCTCTGGACCCGCCTGGACGAGATGGACGGTCCGGCCGATCTCGATCGACAGCTCCGCACCCTGATCGAGCGGGCCGAGCTCGACGCTGAGCGGGCGCGCGGCTGGACGCTGGTGCGCGTGGTGGACTACTGGCTCTGGGCACTGAGCATCGGACTGACCGAAGACCCACGGAAGTGCGCAACCCTGATTGACTGGATGTCTTGACCCGATGAAGCGCGGAGCGCCAGGGAGCGGCCGCGGACATGCCGCAGCGACTCTTCGGCTACCCGGAACTCTCGACACAGGAGACCTCGCGGCTCCAGGCGCACAGCGACGGGGCGTTCACCATCGCGATCACGCTGCTGGGCTTCCAGCTGGTGGTGCCGAGTCTCGACGAGCCGGTCACCGATGGTCAGCTGTGGCGGGCGCTGGGGACCAACTGACCAGATTATGTCTCGTTCCTGCTCAGCTTCTTCAGCATCCTGATCATGTGGATCAACCACCACGCCATCTTCCGGGTGATGGCGAGTGTCGACCAGACGGTGACCTTCGCCAACGGATTGCTGCTGATGCTGGTGACGGCCGTACCGTTCGCCACGGAGATCGTCGCCGAGTTTCTGACCACCGACGCCGCCTCGGCCGGGGTCGCGCTCTACGCGGGGCTGTTCGCGCTGGTCAGCCTCGCCTACAACCTGCTCTGGTGGCGGGTCGCCCGGCGCGGCCGACGCCTCGACCCGAACCACGACCCACGGGCGACGCGCACCTTCTCGATCAGCCTGCTGCTCGGTCTGCCGCTCAACTTGACCGCCGCGGCGGTCGCGTTTTGGAATCCCTACACCGGCTTCGCTATCTGCACGACGCTCTGGCTCTTCTGGAGCATCACCCCCTTCGACCCGCTCCCCAACGACCGTGACGAGTGACGGGGCGTCGGTACCGGCACCGCCGACACGTTCACCCCCTACCTATAACTATCGGCACGGGGTCGATTTGTGTCAGGGTTTTGGGAGCCCTCACCCCGGCGTATTGCGAAGGGCCGAGGTTCGAGGGCCGAGACGGTGATCTCCTCGGCTCTCGGCCCTCGTCGCTCGGCCCTTCGTTGAGGGGTCCGAAGGGGAGAGCGGGTGGATAGTGTCCGGCCCTACTGGGTGCGGGCGCGGGCGAGGAGGGCGGCGGCGGTCGCGGGCAGGAGGTAGCCGCGTTGGGCCTCGGTCCAGGGGCGAGCGAGGTCGTGCCGGGCGAAGGCGGCGCCGAGGGTGGCGACGGCGCGGGCGACTTCGTCGTGTCGCGCCAGACCGAGGCGCTCGACCAGCGCCGCGCCGTCGAAGCGCTGGTCCGGGTGGTCGATCAGGGTGTCGAGCAGGCGACGGCTGGTGGCGTCGGCGAGACCGGCGTAGAGCTGGGTGAGCAGCGGGAGGTCGGACTCCGCGATTGCGTGCGGGTGACGTGGCTCCTCGCCGGTCGTGGTGGCCGGTGCTGGGGTTTGACCCCGGAGTTCGGGGATGACCTCGCGGGCCACCTGGCGCAGCATCGGCAGCTCGGCGGCATCCTGTGGCCACGCCAGGTAGAGGTCGGGCAGGTCGGCGGCGTGGTAGGCGGCGACGCCCTCGGCAAAGGCGTCCACGGAGGCGAGCAGGTTCAGGGAGGGGCTGACGCCACGGCGGATCGCGGCGGGGTCGCGGCCCTCCTTGCGGCAGGCGTCGTCGAGTTGGCGGCTGACGGCGCCGGCCTCCTCCGGCGAGCCGCCGGTGTTCCAGAGGTCGGCGTGGCGGGCGGTGAGCCGCAGCATCCGCGGTTTGGAGCCGCCGATCAGCAGCGGCAGACGGGGGCGCTGAAGCGATTTCGGCTCGAACGGGGCGTCGAGCACCTGGTAGTGCGTCCCCTCGTAGGTGGTGCGCTCCTCGCGCTGGAACAGATCCCAGATCTCGAGGGCCTCGGCGAAGCGGTCGACGCGCTCCCGCGCCGAGGGGAAGGGGAAGCCGTAGGCCTCGTGCTCGCGCTCGGCCCAGCCGGCGCCGACGCCGAAGTCGACCCGGCCGCCGGAGACGTGGTCGACGGTGACGGCCTGCTTGAGCAGGAACGACGGGTGGCGATAGGTGTTCCCGCAGACCAGCACGCCGAGCCGCACGCGCCGCGTGAAGGGCGCGAGGGCCGCCAGCATCGTGTACGCCTCGTGAGTCGGGTCGGTGACATCGAAGAGTCCGTTGAAGTGGTCGACCAGGTACAACCCGTCGAAGCCGAGCGCCTCGATCTCCCGCGTCCGGGCCAGCAAATCTGGCCACGGAGCGCGCTGGCGAAGGACGATATGAAAACGCGGCGTGGTGGAGGTATCCATGTGTCTTCCTTCACGGAGGGCGCCGCTGACGCGGAGACGTTTTTCCGGTCAGCGCGGCGGATCGACGCCGATGCTGAGCAGTCTAACGTCTGCCAAGGGGATTGCCCTCACCTCGATCTAAGGGGCGGGGTTCGAGGGCCGAGATAGCACCTCATACCGGGTGCGCCTGATTTATTGCGGGAAGCCCTCACTACAGCCCGCTCCCCCAACGCCAATCCTTCCTCGCCATCGAATCCGGCGCCGTCGGCATCGGCGCCCTGAAGCGCACAGAGGACTGGGGCGCGGCCAACATTCGACTCTACGAGACCGACCGAGCGGCCACCGCCGCCCGCATCACCCTCCTCGGGTGGGGTCGTACCATCGGGGCGGATTTTGCACGGTGGGTAGTCAAGACCTTTTTCATCCCCGGCGATACTACGAAACCGATGCCCGAGGTTGACCACATTGAATGGGAGCCAATTCTTCACATTGGAGGTTGATGGACATTTCAGCGGGAAACCTGTAGTGCTCGTCAGAGCACAATGAGTTGCTTGGACCCCAGCCTAGTCGTGGGCGAGCTTCCGGACAAGTGTTATGTAGATCGATTCCTCTGAGCGTTTGGATACGTCTGGCATGGTTAGGCTGTTCAGCCTGTAGACAAGCATCCGGTTTACGATGGCGGTTGCGTGCCTTACGTCAGTCTCTGATGGTGCTTCCGTAGAACGCCCATGCACGAGATCATTTCGCGCGTCTCGCACCCTTCGGAGCAGCACAAAATCCTCCTCGACTATGGGC
>JACDBO010000438.1 GCA_013694885.1 Chloroflexia bacterium
CTTCGGCGGCCTGTACGGCGCCATCATCGTCGGCGACCGTGATCAGTTGCCGGTCACCCGCGAACGTGTCCTCGTCATCTCCGACATCACCCTCGACGGCGCCGGCCGGGTGCGGCCGGTGACTAGCATCGAGCGCACGCTGGGGCGAGAAGGGGAACTCGTACTGGTCAATGGTCAGGTCGCCCCGCGGCTGACTGCAGGCCCCGGCGAGCGGGAGCGGTGAGAGAATAGTCAACGCCTGCGCTGCCCGCCACCTTCGGCTCCGACTGGACGGCCAGCAGCTGCAGCTGCTCGGCATCGACGCCGGGCGCCTGCCCACCGAACCCCAGATCGAAGAGATCGTCCTCGCACCCGGGAATCGCGCCGACATTGTCGTCACCACCCGCGAAGGCACCAGCCAGCTGCGGGCGATCCCTTACGACCGCGGCGGCGACGGGCTGCTGGCGTACCCGGTACGGGTGAGTCTTGGACGCCGGCCGGTGATCGTGGTCCCACCGGAGCACCCGGACCGCGCCGCCGTCGTCAAGGCACTGGCAGACTCGCCCGCGGTGCGCGTCACGGTGCCCAACACCGCGGTGGGCGTCATGGCCACCCTGGAGCTCGACGATGAAGGCATCCTGCTATTGGACGCGGCCGGCCAGCCGCTGTCCGCCACTCGCCGAAGTGTCGACGACGGCGGGCTGAAGCTAATCAAGGCTGCGCTGGTCACGCTGGCGCGGGCTACTCACGTGCGCGAGTTGGACTCCGGCCAGGGCGAGAGCGCACTGCCCTCCGATGTTGAACTCGCCTTCACCCGGCTCGACCCGGAGTCGCTTGAGGAGGTCCCCATCGAGTCGGGCGACCACCTCTACGCGGAGGACGCCATCGTCGTCCGCGCCCGGAACACCGCGGACGTCACCCGGTATGTCAGCGTGCTGGACATTGGGCTTACGGGGAGGGTCGCGATCCTGACTAACGCCCAGCCCGATGGTGCCACTGTGGTCGCCGGCGAGGAACTGGTCGTCGGCGAGGACGTTGCCCATGTGGTGCAGGGGATAGGCCTCTTCTGGCCGGAGGGCCTGCCGAAGACTGGGCCCCGGCCCGAGACGCTCGTCACCCTTGTCGCAGACGCCCCGGTTTCTGGGCTACGGGCGTTGGAGCAGGCCGGTGTGAAGACGAGGTCGGTGGAGCGCGGCCCGAGGAGCGCGCTGGATCAACTCATCGAGGATCTCGCGGTCGGCACCCGGGACGCTTCGGCGGTTGCGGGATCCGCGAACCCCACCCGCTATCAGGTCCACCGCTTCAACTTCCTGCTGCATCCAGGATCGCGGCCGACCGGTGACGCGGAGCCGGCCTTCGAGGTCGACGAGCGGCCGCATCCCTCGATGCGCCTCATCACGCCGCGAGCCATAGGGCCGACCCCTGAGCAGGTCGCCGTGCGACTGTCCGATGTGACGGTGCTTGGCAACCGGAGTGTCTTCCGGTCGCGGGTCCGAGTGGACACGATGGTGATCACCTCTAGCGCCGACGAAGCTCAGTCGATCCAGACGCAGACCTTCGTCGTCGACCGAGTCAAGGATGGCGACCGTCTGCCGATGGACAACGTGCGCATCTTCGACGGTCCCGTCGGGCGTTTCCTCGACATCGCCGTCTGGGTCTCCAAGGCGGACCAGCAGGAGGTTCAGCTCGCTGACCTGTTGGCCGCCGAGCTGAACAGCCAGGAAGTCGCCGCCGCACTGACGACCATGGCCGCGCTGGCGGTCGCCGCGCCCGCCGCGGCGGTCATCGCAGGATCGGTGGCAGCGGTGGCAACGTTGGTTCGCACGGGCGCGCGGCTCCTCAGCGCCCACGCCGGCACGAGTATCGGGGTCTACCGGACGAGCCTGCTGCCGCACGAGCGGTACGGTGCCGGACAGCCATCGATGCGGCACCCAGCGTCAGGCAGCCTCACCGCACAAGACCTCTCGCTCGCCTACGAGGTCATCGACGTAGGCTGGCAGGGCTGACGCAGGGAGGGTCACGCATGGATGAGGGGACCTTCAACCAGCTCCTGGGTCAGGCGCAAGGACTTATCGCCGAGGGGCGTTACGACGAGGCGCTCCCGCTGGCCGAGCTGGCCGCGGAGTTGGCCAAGGCGGTCGGGATGCAGGACCATTCCGCGGTCGCCGCCGCCTATAACTCCCTTGCCGAAGTCCACCGCAATCTCGGCGACCCGGCTGCCGCCGAACCGCTCTACCTCCAGGCCATCGAGATCATCCGGTCCGAGCTGGGCGAGGAGAGCGAAGCCCATGGCGTTGTGCTGACGAACCTCGCGCTCGCGCGGTACCAGCGAGGCGATCCGGCCGGTGCCCGGCCCGCCGCCGAGCAGGCGCTGGACATCTTGGTCGGCCTCCATGGGCCATCCCATGCCGCTGTGGAGAACAACCTGCGTCTGCTGGCAGCGATTCATTCGGCGCTCGGTGATGCTCAGGGTGCCGTCGCCTTCCGTGTGCGCGAGGTGGACTCAGCGACTGCGCGCCTGGGCCGGGCGCATCCCGACGTAATGAGGCTGGTCAATGAGGTCGCAGTGCTGGCAAACGAGGCCGGAGCGGTTGATGTTGCCGAGCGACTGTGCGAGCAGTACCTCGAGGGAGCCCGTGTCGAGATGGCCGGAACGCTGGACCTTGCCGTTGCGCTGGAGAACCTGGCCCAGGTGTACACGCAGCGGTGGCGGCAGGTCGACGCGAGGGAGCTCCTTGGGGAGGCGCTCGGGATTCGCCGGAACGTGCAGGGCGATGAGCACCCTGACGTGACGGATGCACTTGAGCGCCGTGCCCTGACCCTGCAGGCCGGGGACGATAGTGGGGCAGCGGTTCCACTGTTCGAGGAGCTGTTGGAGCGACGACGCGCCGTCGGTGACGAGGCCGAGTTCGCGAGAACCCTGAACAATCTCGGTGCGGCGTACCTTGGGGCGTTCCGGCTCAGCGAGGCCCGGGAGAAGTTCGAAGCGGCTCTGGCCATCACACGGCGGATACGAGGTGACCGACATCCCGACGCGGCCAGGTCACTCCAGAGTCTGGCGAACGTCGATCAGATGCTCGGCGACCATGGGCGCGCCGAGACCCAGCTGGTCGACGCAGTGGCCATCTTCCGCGCTGCCGGCGACGCATATCGCGCCGATGCTGCGGTTGCCCTGATCAACCTGGCCGAGCTTTACCTCGCGACCGACCGCCAGGGGGCCGCGCAACACGCGTTCGGCCAGGTGGTGGATCTCCGCCTCGCCGTGTTCGGTCCGGACCATCCCGCCACCGCCGATGCGGAGCGGCGTCTCGCGGGTGCTCTGCACGCGGCGGGCCAGGACGCAGAGGCGATTAGCCTGCTCGAGCGTGCCGTCGCGGGTGTCCAGGCGACGCTCGGCGCGAACCATCCCACCTACTTTAAGTACCGCCGCGATCTGGCGAACCTGCTCCGTTCGGACGGCCAGCCGCAACGGGGCCGGGCAATCCTCGAGCGGGACCTCCCACGCCTCGAGGGCGAGCCCCTGATCAGGGCTCTCGAAGACCTCGCCTCGATGGACGCCGATGCAGGCGAGGTCGTTGCGGCCCAGACCCGGTTGTCCGAGGTGGTGGAGATTTTCGACCGGACGGGAGACGCCCGTGGCCGGGCCAACGTCCTCGACCGGCTGGCGGAGCTGGACCTCGCCCGCGGCGACGCCGCAACCGCCTTGGCCAGGCGACAGGAGGTCGTCGCCGTGCTCCGCGCGGTCGAGCAGCCGACCAGCCGCAGCCTTGCCGTGGCCATGTCAGCACTGGCCGACGCTCTTGCGACGGTCGGCGAGGACGCCCAGGCGCTGGCGCTCTACCGAGAGGCGATCGCCATCCACGAACAGGCCGGACGTTACGCCGATGCTGTGCCCGCCGGCATACTCGTCCTGGAACTCACTCGGGCGGCAGCGGAGGCCGATCCGACGGCGGTGGCGATGGATGCGAACAACCTCGCCGAACTGTATCGCCGAGCAGGGCAGCCGGCACAGGCGGTGCCCTTGCTCGTTGAGGCGTCGGAGCTGTTGAGCCGCAAGCCCGACCCGGACGCGCTGACCGTGGGAATGGTGTTGAATAACCTCGGCCTCGCCCAGTCGGCGTCGGGCGAGTACGAACTGGCGCGGCAGGCACTTGACGAGGCACTGCGACTCTTCCGCGCTCAGCCGGAGCCATCAGATGGCCTGGCCTTCGCGCTCAACAACCTGGCCCAGACTCTCGTCGAGTTGGGGGAGTATGCCGCCGCGGACGACCTGCTCGAAGAGTCGTTGGCCGTGCGTCGCGAGATCCATGGGCCTAAGTCAGCCGTGTACGCCACGGCACTGCTGAACCGCGGCATGATCTTGCTGCGGCGCGGCGAGCTCAGCGAGGCTAAGTCGATGCTGGAGGAAGCACTGGCCATCATTCGCAGTCAACGCGGCGACGGCCATCCCGACGCGGCAGTCGCGCTCAATGCGCTCGGCCATCTTCATCGCCGACTGGGGCGATATGCCGACGCCGAGACCCTGCTTCGGTGGGCGCTTAGCCTGCAGCAGGAGACGATGGGTCCGGACGACCCTCGGCTCGCCTACACTTTGGACAATCTCGCCGGGGTACTCCACCTTCGCGGCGACGTCGCTAACGCCGACCTCCTCTTCCGTCAGGCCGCCGGGCTCCTCACCGCCCACGCCGGGCCGGTGACGAACGACCTGGCGACCGTGCTCAACAACCACTGTCAGCTGCTCCTGGAGGTCGGCCGCATCGGCGAGGCGGACAAGCTCCTTAGCCGTGCCCTCGCGGTGGCAGAGGCGGGGCGTGACGACGTCAGAACAGCAACGGTGGCCACCAACCTCGGGCTCGTTCGTATGAGGACGGGCGAGCCCAGCGCTGTTCCGCTGCTCGAGCGGGCGCTCGCTCTGCGCCGGGGCGCGCTCGGTAAGGACAACAACCCTGACGTCGCCCAGAGCCTCAACAATGTCGCGGTCGCCATCCAGACATCCGACCCCGAGCGAGCGCGGGCGCTGCTCGAGCAGGCGCTCGCGATCCGGAAGCGAGTTTTCGGCGATGACCACCCCGACGTAGCCGAGTCTGCGAACAACCTGTCGTTCGTGTGTGGCGACGAACCTCGAGCCGCCGAGCTCCTCGAGGAAGCCGTCCGCATACGAAGAGCGACGAACGACGGACCAGCGCTTGCCGACACGCTAACGAGTCTGGCCCTCGCCTATGTCCGGCTGGATCGGGGTGCGGATGCCGTGGCGCTCTACCGGGAGGCGGCGGAGGTGCGTGACCGGCTCATCGCTCGGGCCGCAGCGCTGTCAAGCGAGCATGAGCGCCTCGCCTATTTGGCGCCCATTCGCGTCGACCTGTCGCTCTTCCTGACGGTCGTGCGAGCCCGGCTGGCGGATCGGCCCGATGCCGTGCGACTGGCCTGCGACCTCGTACTGCGGCGAAAAGGGGTCGTGGCCGAAGGTGTCGCCAGCCAGCGGGCCGCGGTTCTCGGTGGCCTCTATCCCTCGCTGCGTGGTCAGCTCGCCGAGCTCGACGGCTTGCGGTCGCGGATCTCCCGACTGACCCTTGGCCCGTCGTCGGCTGACCCGGGCGTGACGGCCGAGGTCACCAAGTTGCAGGACAGGTACGACGACCTCGACATCGCCCTGGCCCGCCAGGTGCCGGAG
>JACDBO010000464.1 GCA_013694885.1 Chloroflexia bacterium
ACGCCCGAGTCCGTGCAACTCGGGCGACTGCCCTAAACTCTGACGGGCGTGATGCATGAACCCAGGCCCAGGCGTTGACATGAGGTGGATCGCTCCGCGGTGCGCTGAGGTTCCGCCGAGGGCGCTACGGCGCCCCGAGGAGGCCGTTGAGCCGCTCCAGTTGCCGCCGGTCACTCTCGACGAGCTCCATCACGCGGTCGGCCACCGTGCCGCCGCCCTCGAGTGGTTCCGCCCAGCGTTGGTCCGGCAGCTCGCGCAGCAGGCTCAAGGTGGTGGCGCGGCCGGTGCCGAACTGGGAGATGATGTAGGCCGTCGGGTCGTCGGTGTGCTCCATGCCGAGGGTGGGACGCTTGTCCGTGATGACCTCGGGTCGGGCCACACCAGTGAGGCGCTCCTTGAGTGCCTGGGCAAATGTCAACTCGTCGTCGCGCATCTGGACGACGACATCGCGGATGGACGCCTTGTCCCCATGCTTGAGCCGGAGCCGCTCCTCGGCGAGCGGACGTACCCGGTTGTTGAGATCGCGGTACGTCGAGATCATCTGCTGGAGCAGTTCTTCCTTCTGAGTCGTCGTGGCCATCGTGTCCTCCCCAAAACCCTTCGCGCGGCGCCCGGAACTCGTGTTCCGCCACCCGCTTACCCCGCTCGCAGGAACAACGCCATCGGCGTTGCCAGCGGCGTTGCCCACGGCGTTGCCAGTACCATTCCATACCGCGTGTCCGCCTGCCGCGGTAATTCTACGGGAGGGCGGCGCGGACGCCAACCGATACGCGGATTTTGGTCCGAAGCGTGCTACTATGACGTGAACGAACAGGAGCGAACCTGGTTTGCGTGCTCGTTTCCTGGCGGGACTCCTGGGACACGTTGTTCGACATAACAGATCGCCGCGTGATTGGTTGAGCGTGATGCCCGGTCACCTCCCGGCGGCTGCCAGCCCCATATCGCGCCGAGGTGCTCTGAACGGGTGGCGCGATCAAGCAAAGAGGGTGTGCTGTGGTCAATATCCCTGGCTATCGCGCCTCGCGTGATGCATTCCGGGTGCGGACGCCGATGCGCTGCCCGATCTGCGAGGGCGAGTTGCGCAACGTGCTGGTCCGCGACCTCGGTGGGGTCACCGCCGACATTGTTTGGCAGCTCCATGCCGGGGAGTGCCCGGAGCATGGCTGGTTCCAGACGGAGGTCGTCTCCCGGCCCCCGCGCGAGATCTTCCCGGTTACCAAGCCGTTCGGAGCGGCGCGCCGGTTGGTGGTCGAAGGGCAGGAGTTCTTCTCGTTCTCGACCGTTTGGAACGACTTGCCACCGCAGGAGCGGCGTAAACCGGTCGATCCGCTCGACGCGAAATACTGGCGTCGGCGGCCACTGAGTCGCTCGTGATGAGCGTCGCTCGCCGATGACGATGGCCGGCAACTCACCGGGCCACGCTGGGACCTGACACACGATGGCGCTGTCGCCCTCCTCTTCTCGTGAGCGTGAGATCGAGTCGACGTTGACACCCGGCGGACGGGACCGGCGGCCCGGCATCACGCCGGCCTCGCTCTTCCTGGTGCTGCTCCTCGCCTGGGTGATGAGTCAGATCGAGCTGGTGCTGATCCTGGCGCTTCTGGCGCTGGTGTTCGGCACCATCATCGAGCGGCCGGTGCAGAAGCTGGAGCAGCGGCGCGTGCCGCGGCCGGCTGGCATCCTCCTGATCTACATCGTCCTCATCGGCTCGCTCGTGTTGCTCTCCTGGATCATCGTGCCGGGTATCGCCGACCAGGCTGCGAGCTTCAACGATCAGGTGCCCGATCAGCTCCGGGAGCTGGAGGGGGAGTGGCGGACGAGCGGCAACCCACTCTTGAATGGCCCCGGCGACCAGTTGCTGCGGCAACTCATCCGCCGGCTCGATCAACCGGCGGATGAGCTGTCGCCGGACGCGGCGCAGGCGGCGATCCCCGTCATCACCAACGTCACCGCGTTCGTGGTCTCCACACTCACGCTGCTGGTCATCACCTTCTACTACGTGATGGAGAAGGCGCTGCTGCGCCGGGTACTGCTGGACCAATTCAGCGCCGAGTCGCGCGCGCGCGTCAGCCGGGTCTGGGACGACGTGGAAGCGAAAGTCGGCGGCTGGATGCGAGGTCAGCTGCTCCTCTGCCTGATCATCGGCACGCTGGCGACCGTCAGCTACGCGATCGTCGACCTGCGCTTCTGGCCGCTGCTCGGTCTGTGGGCGGGGATGACGGAGATCATCCCGATCGTCGGGCCGTGGATCGGCGGCGTGCCGGCGGTGATCATCGCGCTGACGATGTCGCCGGAGAAGGCGATCATCGTCACCGGGATCATCCTCGGCATGCAGACGCTCGAAAACTGGGTGCTCGTGCCGCGCGTGATGCGCGGTGCGGTTGGCCTGACGCCGCTGACCGTCTTCGTGGCGATCCTCGCTGGGACGCAGCTGATGGGGGTGATCGGGGCGGTTCTGGCGATCCCGATCGCGGCGACGGTCCAAGTGATCCTGACCGATTATCTCGATGTGCGGCGGGGCAAACGCTCGGCGGCCGACCCAATGTCGGGGTGGCGCTGGATGCTGACGCGAAGTGGTCGCGAACAGGCGACCCATGAGGAGGGCGACAACGGGGTTCGCGCGGACGCCGAGCGGCCGCGGGCCACAACCGCCGGCAC
>JACDBO010000480.1 GCA_013694885.1 Chloroflexia bacterium
CGGCTGGAGCGCGAGATCGAGACGAATGTCGCGCTGCGCGTGCGGCTGACCGACTCCGCCGAGATCTTCGAGGTCGCCGGGCGCGGCGAGTTGCACCTCTCGATCCTGATCGAGACGATGCGCCGCGAGGGTTACGAGTTTCAGGTCTCGCGCCCGGAGGTCATCACCCGGCGCGACGAGCGTGTCGTCCGTGTCGATGAAGAGATGCTCCATCGGCTCGCTCAGGGCGCCGTCGATACGACGGGTGATGACCTCCGGGCGCGAGACCTGAAACTCGTAGCCCTCGCGGCGGATCGTCTCGATCAGGATCGAGAGGTGCAACTCGCCGCGACCGGCGACCGAGAAGATGTCCGGCTGCTCGGTCAGCTCCACGCGCAGCGAGAGGTTCGTCTCCAACTCCCGGAAGAGGCGCTCGCGGAGCTGGCGCGACGTCGAAAACTGGCCGTCGCGACCGGCGAAGGGCGAGGTGCTGACGCCGAAGGTGAGCTTGAGCGTCGGTTCCTCGATCGCGATCGCCGCCAACGGCTCCGGCGCGTCGGGATGCGTCAGCGTGGTGCCGATGCGTGCCTCCGAGAAGCCGGTCACCGCCACGATCTCACCCGCCTCAGCGCTCTCCACCTCACGGCGCCCCAGCCCGTCGAAAACGGCCAGCGAAGTAACCTTCTGGCGCACCGGCGACGCGCCGGGCACGACCTGAACCAACATCTCACCGAGCGAGACGCGACCCCGATGCACGCGGCCGACGGCGATCCGGCCGCGGTGGGCGTCGTAGTCCAGCGAGGCGATCAGGAGCTGGGCAGGCGCATTGGGCTCGACGCGAGGGGCGGGAACCGAATTGAGGATGGTGTCGAGGAGCGGTCGCAAGTCAGGGGCGAGCGCGTCCGGCGCGAAACCGGCGCGGCCGTCGCGGGCGATGGTGTAGATGACCGGGAATTCGAGTTGCGCCGCATCGGTCGCCAGGTCAAGGAAGAGGTCCTGCGTCAACTCCAGCACCTGTTCGACGCGCGCATTGGCGCGGTCGACCTTGTTGATGACGACGATGGGGCGCAGACCGAGCGCCAGCGCCTGGGCGAGGACCGTCCGCGTCTGCGGCATCGGCCCCTCGACGGCGTCGACCAGGAGCAGGCAGCCATCGGCCATGTACAGCACCCGCTCGACCTCGCCGCCGAAGTCAGCGTGGCCGGGCGTGTCGATGATGTTGATCTTCGTCTGCTGGTACGTAATTGCGGTGTTCTTGGCGAGGATCGTGATCCCCCGCTCCCGCTCCAGGTCGTTAGCATCCATGATCAACACGCCGGCGGAGGCCGGATCGCGGAACACGTTGGACTGCTTGAGCAGGCCATCGACCAGCGTCGTCTTGCCGTGGTCGACGTGGGCGATGATCGCGACGTTGCGCAGCGTGTCACGGGTGACGATCGTGGGGGTATCCTGAGTCATCAGCAAGGTCTCACCATCCAGGGCGTGGCTGCCCCGGACCGCGCGGCGAATCCCCACGCACAACAAGACCCGTGACGAGACGACACGGGCCAGAAAGAGGCAACTCGTTCGTTTGTCTTATTCTACCACGCCACCTGACGTGGTCGCATCGCCTCGCCATCGTCGTTCCGCAGGATCACCCATTCCCGTTGCTGAGGACCGCTGCCGCCGACAAACCGGCTTTTCTCGTCGAACCCGAGTTTCTCGAAGGCGCGAATGGACCGGCGGTTGAACGCGGCGATGGTGACGCGGAACGCGTGTCCGCCGAGCACCGCCTCGGCGAAGTCGAGCGCCGCGCCGATCACGCCTGGTCCCAGACCCTGACCCGTGAGGTCGGGGCGCAGCCCGATACCGATGTCTATTGCCGGCGCGGCGTAGTCGCCGCCCGGCACACGCGCGTCCGGTCCGAAGCAGCAGAACGCGATGATGTCGCCGGTCTCGTCCGCAATCGCATAGTACCCGTTGGCGGGGTCCGTGAGTCCCGAGACAAGTTCGTCGATCGGGGCAGACGCAAGATTGTAGATGTCGTACGGAGGCTCGTACGTCCAGACGGCGACCAACCGCACAACCTCCTCGCTCATCGGCCCAAAGGTCAAACGCATTGGTCCGTGACGCCTCTCCACAGTGCCGCCCGAAAGCCCAATAGGGAAATCAGCATCGAGCTATCACCCATGTACAACTGTCATTTTGAGCCGCAGTGATAGTTATCAGTGATAGTTATCAGTGATAGTTATCAGTGATAATTATCAGCGAGAAATCTCTTGTTCAGATTACCCGGTTGCCCATAAACAAGAAATTCCTCGCGCTGCGCTCGGAATGACAGGCTAGCGGCTATGCGATACGGAGAAGAGCATCTCGCTGGTTAAGGTTTGAGCCCCGCCAACATCTCATCTATCAGCGTCTTCACTCGAACTACTACCTCACCGATCGGGATGAACTCGGCCGCATCGGCCGACCGCACCTTCAACTCGGCCTGGTCGTTGGCGAGCGTGCGGGTGCTGACGGAGAGGCGGATCGGGTTGCCGATCAGGTCGGCGTCGTTGAACTTGACGCCGGCGCGGTCGGTCCGGTCATCGTAGAGCACTTCGACACCAGCCCTCGTCAGCTCATCGTAGAGGCGCTCGGCCGCCTCAGTAACCGCCGCATCGACGCCGAGCGAGAGTAGGGAGACGTGGAACGGCGCGACCGAGACGGGCCAGCGCAACCCACGCTCGTCGTGGTGCTGCTCGGCAACGGTGGCGGCGCCGCGGCCGATGCCGATGCCGTAGCAACCCATCACGACCGGGTGGGCCTTGCCCTCGGCGTCGAGGTAGGTGCCGTCGAGTGGAACGGTATAGTGCGTCCCGAGCTTGAAGATGTTGCCGACCTCGATACCGCGCTCGGCGCCCATCAGCGTACCGCAGACCGGGCACGGGAACCCACCGGCAGCGGAGGCGATGTCGGCGACAAGATCGGCCTGATAGTCGCGGCCGAGGTTGACGTTTCGCAGGTGGTAACCGGGCTTGTTGGCGCCGGCGACGAGGTTCGGCGTGTCACGCACACTCTCGTCGACCACGATCAGGCAGTCGTGGACCCCGACCGGCGAGCCGTACCCCGGCTCGGCGCCGATCGCCCGGATCTGCTCGGCGGTGGCCGTCACCAGATCGGTCTCGGACGTCACTTGCCGCAGTTTTGTCTCGTTCACATCGAGGTCGCCGCGGATCACGGCGAAGATAATACGGCCAGAGCTGCTCTTGTAGAAGACGGCCTTCGCCGTCTCGCCGAGCGGGATACCGAGGAAATCGGCCAGCGCCTGAATGGTCGTCGTGTTCGGCGTCTCGACCTCTTCGAGTGGACGTTGCTCCCCCACGAGCGGGGCTTCCCGCTGGTAGGTGGCGACATCGCGGTTGGCCGCGTAGTCGCCGGTCGGGCAGATGAGCAGGATATCCTCGCCGTGGGGCGAAAAGGCCATGAACTCCTCGGAGAGAGACCCGCCCATCATCCCAACATCGGCACCGACGACCACGAACTTGAGGCCCATCCGCGTAAAGATGCGCGTGTACGCATGCCAGTGCTTGTCGTATGACGCATCGAGCCCCGCCGAGTCTGCGTCGAGGCTGTACGAGTCCTTCATCGTGAACTCGCGGACGCGGATCAACCCGCCGCGGGCCCGCGGCTCGTCGCGGAACTTGGTCTGGATGTGATAGACGATCTGAGGGAGCTGGCGGTACGAGTTGATCTCGGTCCGCACCAGGTCGGCAACGACTTCCTCGTGGCTCATCGCCAGCAGCATGTCCCGGTCACCGCGATCCTTGAGGCGGGCCATCTCGGCCCCGATCTTCTGGTAGCGACCGGTCTGCTTCCAGATATCCGCCGGGTGGACGACGGGCATCAGCAGCTCCTGGCCGCCGATCGCGTCCATCTCCTCGCGGACGATCCGCTCGACCTTGCGCGCCACCCGCCAGCCGAGGGGCAGCAAGCTGTAGATACCGGCGCCGAGCGGGCGGATCATCCCCGCCCGCACCATCAGCTTATGACTCGGCAGCTCCGCATCCGCCGGTGCCTCGCGCAGCGTCCGTCCAAACAGTTTCGCCATCCGCATAAGGTGTCGTTCGCCTCCAACTGTAACTAAGAGCGACCGGCAATAGGCATCATTTTAGGCGCCTCGTCGTTGGGCGGCCTGGCCAGCGGTAACGGTCTCTGGCACGCTGGATGAGGCGGCGGACGACGACAAAGGCGGCGGCCAGGAACAG
>JACDBO010000481.1 GCA_013694885.1 Chloroflexia bacterium
CCTGACCAGCATCGCGGCGCGGCCGGTGCCAGAGACCGGCGACCAGTTCACCGTCACCACGACCATCGCCAACTTCAGCGATCTCACGCTGACCCTGCCCTACACCGTTCGCGCCGACGGCGTCGACGTGCTGGTCGATCAGCTCACGCTCGACCCCGGTGCCCAGCGCGAGGTCCTCGTCAACCTGCCCGCCGGTGCGGCCGAGGTCACCGTCGCCGTCGACTACGGCGACGCCCAGCCGCGCGACAATCACGCCGCTCTCGTGCTGCGCCAAAACGCCCTGCTCTCGCTCGATGTCCTGCTCGTCACCGACACGCCCGGCAAACTCCAGCGCGCGCTGGAGGTGCTGCCGGGCGCCCGCGTCCGCGTCGAGCCAGGCACGACGCCGGGGCTGGCGGAACTCGCCGCCGGGTACGACCTCGTCGTCTTCGAAGGCGTCACCCCGGCCCTCACCGACCTGCCCAACGTCCCGATGGTCTTCGTCCAGCCCCAACCGGTCGCGGAGGTGTTCGCCGTCACCGGCGCCATGCCCCAACCGGCGATCACCCGTGTCCGCGGTGAGGACCCGCTGCTCGCCCAGCTCGACCTCGCCGGGTTGACCTTCGGGCAGACGCCGGTCTACGCGCTGCCGGCCGGCGCCACCGAGATCGTCGGCACCTCCGAGGGCGACACCAGCGGTCCGCTGATCTGGCGCGGCGCCCTCAACGAGCAACCCTATCTCGCCTTCGCCTTCTCGATCGCGGAGTCGAACATCGGCCAGCGCGTCATCTTCCCCGTCCTCATCGCCCGCATCGTCGAGGAACTGGCGACCGACCCCTTCCCGGCGGCCGTGCCGCTCGGCGAGCCGGTCACCTTCCAGCCCTCCGCCGACGCCGCCACCGTCAGCATCGTCCGGCCCGGCGATGAGAACGTCACGCTCACCGCTGGCGGCGGCGGCGCCACCGCCGCGCCGCTCACCTTCACCGACACCGGGCAGGAGGGCGCCTACACCGTCCAGGAGCTGCGCGCTGATGGAAGCGTCATCGGCGAGGGACGCTTCGTCGTCAACGCCGGGCACCGCGAGGAATCGGACCTGCGGGCGAACCCTTCCCTCGCCACGGCCCTGACCGCGGCCGGTGAGGAAACCGCCGGCACGGAGACCGGCGACGCCGCCATGCGGTTGGCCGACCTCTGGCCGGTGCTCGCCGGGGTTGCCCTCGCCCTGCTCGTCGTCGAATGGCTCGTTGCCACCCTGCGCGGCGTCCCCCTCCGCTGGTCCCGCCCGCTCAGACAGCCGGGCCGATGGGGGGCGCGATGATCCCCCTGCTGCCCGACCTGCTCTTCACCCGCGGCGCGCTCCTCTGGGCGCTCCTGCTCGTGCCGATCGTGGTGCTGCTGCCGGCGAGATTCGGTACCGCGGCGGTGCGGCCGGCCGCGCGCTGGCTGCGCGGCGCCGTCCTCCTGCTGCTCATCATCACCCTCGCCGGGCCGCTCGCCGCCACCGGCACCGCCGAGGCGACGACCGTCTTCGTCGTCGACCGCTCCCACAGCGTCGGTCCGGGCGCTTCCGACAGCATCAACCGCTGGGTTGCGGAGACACTGGGCGCCGCCGGGACCGGCGAGCAGGCGGCGGTCGTGACCTTCGGCGCCGACCCGACACTCGCCGCCCCCGCCCAACCCGCGACCACGATCGACGACGGTTGGCAGAGCGTCACGGCCGGCGATCCGAACCGGGAGGTCACCGACCTCGCCTCGGCGCTGGCGCTCTCGCGGTCGCTGCCGGTCGGCGAAGGGCGGCGCATCGTCCTCCTCTCCGACGGTGCCGAGAATGCCGGGCGAGCCATCGAGCAGGCCAACCAGGCCGCCGCCGAAGGCGTACCGATCGACGTCCTCCCCGTACCGAGCGCTGGCGACGGCGATCTCCGCGTCGAGGCCGTCACCGGGCCGAGCGCGGTCTGGTCCGGCGATGACCTGACCGTGCTCGCCAACCTCGCCACCGGCGCCGGTGGCGAGGTCACGCTGGAGCTGGTCGTCGACGGCGTCGTCGCCCACCGCCAGGCGGTCACACTCCAGCCAGGCGCCAGCGCATACTCGCTGACCGCACCGAAACTGCCGCCCGGCTTCCACGCCGTCGAGGTCCGCGTTGCCGGTACGCCGGAGCTGGACCGCGTGGCCCAAAACAACCAGGCCGCCCTCGCCGTGGTGGTCCGCGACGAACCGCGTCTGCTGCTCGTCGTCCCCGAGGGTGCCGACTCCACCCGCCTCCACACCGCCTTCACGAGCGGCGGCGCGGCGGTGACGGTCGTACTCCCGGCGGCGGTGCCGCTGCGCCTCTCGGAACTAAGCGCCTACGACAGCATCGTGCTCGACAACGTTCCCGCCTGGACGCTGAGTACCGACCAGCAGCGTGCCCTCGTTGAACGCACGCGCGCCGGTGGCAGCCTGATCGTCGTCGGTGGCGCTGCCAGTTATGGCCCTGGCGGCTACGCCGGCACACCGCTGGAGTCGGCCCTGCCGGTGACGGTCAAGGTCACCGACGGCACCCAGCGCCCGCGCGTCGCCCTTCTGCTCGTCATCGACAAATCCGGCTCGATGAGCTACGACCCCGGCGGCGGCACCGTCTCCAAGATCGACATGGCGCGCGAGGCGGTGCGTCAGGCGGCGGCGGCGCTGGCACCCGGCGACCAGGTCGGCGTCATCGCCTTCAACGACGAACCGCGCTGGCTGCTGACGATGACGACGCTCGAAGGTGAGGGCGACAGCGAGCGGACTAACGGCGCCGTCGCCCAGCTCACCGCCGACGGCGGTACCGAGCTCTACCCCGCCATGCAGGTCGGCTACGACGCGATGCGCAACGTGCCGGCCGACGTGCGCCACATCGTCCTCATCTCCGACGGCAAGTCGCAGAGCGGCTCCACCGAGAGCTACCAGCGCCTCGTCTCCGACGTTGGCAACGACAACATCACCCTCTCGACCATCGCCATCGGCGACGACGCCGACACCGAGCTCCTCCAGTCGCTGGCCACCGCCGGTCACGGCCGCTACCACCAGGCGGTGATTGCCGAGGATATCCCGCGGCTGACGCTGGAGGAGGCCCGCAGCGCCGGCAGCCAGTCGGTCCTGCGCGGTGCCTTCCAGCCGGTGCAGCAGACCGCCAGCCCGATCCTGAGCGGCATTCCGCCCCAGGAGCTGCCGCCGCTGGAAGGCTACGATTTCGCCGAATCCCGCCCCGACGCCCAGACCGTGCTGACGAGCGACCGCGGCGACCCGGTACTCGCCACCTGGCAACTCGGCCTCGGCCGCGTCGTCGCCTGGACAGCCGACGGCGGCGGCGACTTTGCCGCTCAATGGGAAGCGTGGCCACGTTATGACGAGTTTTGGGGCAATGCCCTCCGCTGGTCGCTCCCCGACCCCACCAACAGCGCCGTCCGCTTTGCCGCCGAGCGGCGCGGCGCCGATGTCGTCGTCACCCTCGATGCCGTCACCGCCAACGGCGATACGATCGACCTCTCCGGCGCCACCGTCGCGATCACCGCGCCGGATGGCACGCTGGTGACCGAGCAGACACCGGTCTCGGCGGCGCCCGGCCGCTCCGAGGTCCGCCTCCCCAGCCTCGCCGCGGGCGCCTACC
>JACDBO010000007.1 GCA_013694885.1 Chloroflexia bacterium
GCTCGGACGTCGGGTCACGCCCGTCAACGCGCGTGTCGTCGCCGAGGAGATTGGCATCGGTGTCTCCCGCGTCGCCTCCGAACAGCGCGACGACGTCCAACCCCGGTTCTTGCTGGAATCGACGGGCGAGGAGAACCACGCCGTCACCGTGAGCTGGGACCGGTCCCATGCCGGGATCGTCGCCGTCGATCGCTTCTCGCTCGAACGACCTCTGGCCGGCCATGTGCTCATCACCCACCACCACGATCAACCAGGAGTGATCGGTCAGCTCGGGACCATCCTCGGTCGGCACGGAGTGAACATCGCCGGGATGCAGGTCGGCCGGCACGCACCCCGCGGCGAGGCGTTGATGGTCACGAACGTCGACGAGGAGATCCTCCCTGGAGCGCTGGACGAGATCAAGGCCTGCGCCGCGGTTGAGGACGCTTACGTCGTCTCTCTGCCCCACTCGGATGAGGACGCGGCGGCAGCGTTGACGCCACTCGGTGCGGCGGCGTTGGCCGGCGGCGGATAAATCGAACGAGAAGCGCGGACACCGTGTCCGCGGGATTCAGTCACGGTATCATCGGACAACCTTTCGGCGTGCTCACGCGCCGCCTGATCGACCAAGTAATTCCCCAACGACGGAGACTGGACGGTGCCGCTGCACTCGGGTCACGACGTGCTCGACGACACCGCGGCGCAAGGCGTGGCCGCACGCCTTCTTGAGAGATACCCCGGTCGCTCCGCCGACGCCATCGGCGTCACGTCGCTGGTCGTCTTGACCGCGGTCGTCGCCTGGGCGCGTCTGGTGGGTGATTGGACGCTACTCCGAACGGACATTGTGCTTTTTTTTATGCCGATGTGGGGATTTCTCGGCGAGCGGCTTCGCGCCGGGGACATCCCTGGCTGGAATCCGGCCCAGTTCGGCGGGATGCCCTTTGCCGGCGATCCCGAATCCGGCTGGATGTATCTGCCGACCATGCTCTTCTTCACCGTTCTGTCGCCTTTGACCGCCTTCAAGGCCATCATCGTCTTCCATCTCGGACTCGCCAGCCTCTCCACCTACGCGCTCAGCAGAGTTCTGGGATTAGGCGTGCTAGCGGCGGTGGTCGCCGGCACGGCATACGAGCTCGGACCTTTCATCGAATTCACGAGCTGCTGTACCGCCTTTGTGCTGATCGGCGCTTGGCTTCCGGTCGCCTTGCTCGGTATCGAGCTCGCCATTCGCGCCGACACGTGGCTTCCCAGAGTCGGCTGGTGGAGCCTCAGCGGGTTCGCCATCAGTCAAATGCTCGGTGGCTGGATCGGCCAGGGCGCCTACTACGGTCTGCTTGTTATTGGGGGATATGTTGCCTATCGCACGCTCTGCTCCCCTCTCCCCGGTCTGACTCATCCGCTGGTCCGACTTGGCGGACTCGCCCTCCACGGAGCCGCGATTCTCTCCATCGGTTTCGGTCTTGGCGCGGCCGGCGTTCTCCCCCGGCTTGACGCGATCAGCAAATCGACGCGGGCAGGTGGGTTCTACGACGCGGCCGCCGAGCAATACGCCACGCACGGCGGTTGGCCGTTTACCGTGGCGGTCAGCAATCTCCTCAGCATCGAGTCCGCCGCGCTGCGCTACTACGCCGGCGGCGCCACCTTAGCCCTGGCCCTGCTGGCGCCGTTCCTTGCTGGTCGCCGGTTCGCCGTGCCCTTCTTCGCTACCATGTCTCTCGTCGCCTTCGTGTTGACCCTCCACGACACACCGCTTCACCGGCTCTTCTCGCTGCTGCCACGTTTTGAAGTACTCCACGACCACTTCCCCGAGCGCGCGCTCGTCGTCTTCGCGCTCGGACTCGCGCTGCTCGCCGGGGCAACCGTCGCGGCGCTACCGGGTTGGCGTTTGCGGCCGACGCTCCTGGTGACGCTCGCCATGCTGCCGCTCATCGCCATCCTCACAATGACGGCCCGGGTCGAGCGGCAAGAAGCGTCAATCTGGTCATCGACACTCGTCGCTGCTGGCGCGGTGGTACTGCTTTTGACCATCACGGCTAACATCCGTGCCGTCTGGGTGCGGATACTGGTTCCGTTCTTCCTGCTCCTCGCCGTCGTTGCGGACCCCACCGGGTGGCGTCTCATTGCCGACAGGGAATGGCACGAACACCTCGGTGTCCAAGCGCAGATTGTGCTTCCCGCGTATCTCGATGGCGGCGGCCCAGCTGGCTTTCTTATGGCGAGCCAAGAAGTGGCTCCGGTCCGCTACGCAGGCTACGACCCGGCATCGATGACTTCCGGCTCGACCTACCACTTCATGCTTCAGGCACCCGTCGTCCCAGCCCTGCTGGTCAACAACCGGGCGACCTACGTCGGGCTCCACGACCTCAGCGGCTACAACCCCGTCCAACCTGAGCGCTTCCGCACTCTCCTCGACGCCCTCAACCAAGGGCAACCCCAGGACTACCACCAGACCAACCTGCTCCCCGCCGGCCTCGATGCCCCCCTGCTCGATCTGCTCGGCGTCCGCTACCTGGTGATCCCCGCCACCCAACGCGCCGACCGTGCCGACCTGACGTTCCTGCGCGACCGCTACCCGGTCGTCTACACCGATGGCCAGGTCCAGGTGCGCGAAAACCCTGATGCCTTCCCCCGCGCCTGGCTGGTCCACGATGCCCACCAGGTCCCCCCCGGTGGCGCCGTGCCGCTGCTGACGGGTGGCA
Organism: Chloroflexia bacterium; assembly: GCA_013694885.1. Lineage (GTDB taxonomy): Bacteria > Chloroflexota > Chloroflexia > Thermomicrobiales > UBA6265 > JACDBO01. The sequence continues at coordinate 2,679 of JACDBO010000007.1, forward strand.
GCCTCGACCTGCGCACCACCGTGGTCCTGGAGACCGAGCCGCCGCCGCTGGGGATGCCCACCGACCCGAGCGCCGATACCGTGACGATCACCGCCCACACCCCGGACCGGGTGAGCATGACGGCAACCACCGATGCCCCAGGGCTGGTGGTGCTCAGTGACACGTATGATCCGGGGTGGGTGGCGACGGTGGATGGCGCCGCGGTGCCGGTGCTGGTGGCCGACCATGCCTTGCGGGCGATCCCGGTGGGGGCGGGGATGCACACCATCGAGCTGCGCTACGCACCGCGGTCGCTGACGATCGGGCTGCTGCTCTCACTGGCGACGGTGGCAACCCTCGTCGTCGTGGCGGCGTGCCTGACCTTCAACCATTGGCGGGGTGGCCGCCGGGGCGACAAGACGGGTCTGGAATCAGTCTGAGCCGTCCTCGCGGAAGGGGCCGCGGCGGTAATCGCGGCGAGAGGCGTGGAGCCCACAGTAGGCGATGGCCATGCGCAGCAGAGTGCGCACTTCGCCCTTGACCTCGGCCGGCACCGCGCTGTCCCCGAGCACCTGCGCCAGCGCGACGAGCAGCGGATCGTCCCACAGCTCGGAGCGGAACCCGGCGGCGGCGAGGAGGCGGTCGCGCTCGACGACGGGCAGGGCCATCGCCTCGGCGATCTGGAGGACCGTCTCGCGCTCGGGCGCGCGCGTTCCCTGCTCGAAGCGGGTGATCGTGCTTGGATCGAGGTCCGCACGCTTGGCGAGGTCGGCCTTGCTCCAGCGGCGTTCGGTCCGGTACTGCTCCAGCAGCCGGGCAAACGCGGACGCGGTCGTGATGGTCGCTGGCGAGGTCACACTCATGCCACGAAGCATACCCGCTCGGCCGGACCCTCGGGGGTTGCGGATCGGTGGCGCCTCGTCGTGCCGCGGCCGTCGTGACGGCGTTGACGAGCGAGGGGCATCGGGCCTGTCGGCACGAATGTCCTGGTTCGCCACATCGTCGGCGACCATCTTCATCAGTCCCCGCGTCGTGCGACACGAACGTTTGCCAACCTGTTCCGCATACATGATAAAGAAAGCGAGGTGACGCACGATGGAACAGGAACAGGAACAGGTATGGCGTGACTTCGCGGCTCTTTTGGAGGACGGTCAGCGCTGGGTTGCCCGCCTGATCGCGGCGCTGCATGTGGCTTCGCGATCCCGCCGCTCCGCCGAGTCCATTTCGCGGACCGATCTTGCCGCGGAACCGTTCATCGGGATCTGGCGCGGGCGCGAAGAGATGGAGGGTAGCGGCGCATGGGTCCGAACGAGTCGTGAGCGAGCGTGGAGCGGTGCTCACGACCGACGTCGTCTCACGCCTGGCTGAGAACCTCGGTCACGCACAGGCGCAGGTCCGGCAGGGTGACGGAGTGCACGGTGTCGCCTGGGCTAAAGCGGTGGTGGGTGGTGTAGTGGCCGGTGGGGTCGGGGTCGGTGAAGCGCTCGATGGCGGCGCCGGCGACGTCGACGATCCAGAGTTCGGGGACATCGGCGCGGGCGTAGCGCGGCAGCTTGACGTTCAGGTCGCGGGCGAGCGTGGTGTCGGAGACTTCGACAACGAGCAGGATGTCAGATGGGGGTCGGCAGGCGTCCGCGCGGACCGCGTCCCCGGAGCAAGGTCAGGTCCGGCTGGAACTCGCCGTGCTCGCTGACCACCAACGAGTTCTGGACGCTTACCCTGTAGCGACCCGTCGCCCGCGTCACGAAGATGCTGGTCAGATTGTCGACGATCTCCGCGTGGCGCCAGCCGATGGGGCTCATGGTGACGATCTGCCCGTCGATGAGCTCCAACCGGATATCCTCGTCGAGGATGCCGATCTCCGCCATCCGGTGATAGTCCTCGACGGTGAAGCGGTGTCGCTCGATCTCGGTGGGCAATGTCACGTGCTGTCTCCAGTTCGGTGGATGGCTGTTCGCTCGGTCGCAACTGACCCCGGTCAGCGGGCGGGGCGGGCCTCGACCGCGGCGCCGCGTGGTGGCAGGGCGGCGTCGTGCCGGGGGAGGGGGAGCCAGACGGTGAAGGCAGTGCCGCGGCCGGGCTCGCTATGGACGTCGATCTGCCCGCCGTGGGCCTGCACGAGGGTCTGGGCGATGGCCAGACCGAGGCCGGTGCCACCGCCGCCGGGCGAGCGTGATCCCTGCACACGATAGAAGCGCTCGAACAGATGGGGCAGGTGCTCCGGCGCGATCCCCTCGCCGGTGTCGCGCACCGACAGGCGCGCCATATGGGTGCCGGTGCAGTCATGCCACACCTGATCGACGCCGAGGGTGACGATGCCGCCGGTCGGCGTGTGCCGCAGTGCGTTGTCCAGCAGGATCAGGACGACCTGCGTCAGCCGGTCGCGGTCGCCTTCCAGCGGCACCGGCTGGTCGGCGCGGAGCACCAGGCGCTGACCGCGCCGCAGCGATTCCCCGGCGCGAAATGCCTCGCGGGCGACGAGATCAAGGTGCAACGGTTCCCGCTGCACGGACTGCCCGATCTCGGCGATGTCGCCACGCGCCAGCAGGAGCAAGTCTTCGACCAGGCGCCCCATCCGCCCGCTCTCGCGCCGGATGTCGGTGAGCGCCTCGGTCAACTCGCTCGCCGGGAGGGGGCGGTCGGTCTGAAGTTGGCGCAGCAGGACGTCGACGTTGCCGCGGATGGCCGTCAGCGGCGTCCGCAGTTCATGCGAGGCATCAGCGACGAAGCGACGCTGCGCGGTGAACGCAGTTTCGATGTGTTCCAGCATCGCGTTGAACGTCGCCGCCAGGCGCGCCAGCTCATCGCCGGTCGGCGGGACCACGAGGCGGGTGTGGAGCGAGGCGGCGGAGTCGTGGCGCTGGCTGATCTCGTGCGCGGTCTGGGTGATCCGCCCGACGGGGGCGAGGGCTCGTCCGGCCAGCAGCCAACCGACGCCGATGGCGAGAGCGAGCCCGGCGAGCGCGGCGATCCGCAGGATGCGGTTGACCAGGGCGAGCGTCCGCTCGATCGGTGCCCGCGACTCGCCTACGACGATGGCGCCGATGGTGCGCGGCCCGGCCTGGCTGTCGCCGCCGGCAAAGTTGACAACGATCGGGAGCGCGACCGCCTGCATCTCGGTCTCGTCGACGGTAAACCGAAGCGTCCGCAGCGCCGAACTGGTGTTGCTCGGCGCGACGGTGAATGACGGCAAGCCGCCCTCCGGCAGGTTGCCGGCGGAGAAGAAGCTGTTCTTGCGGGTATCGATCACCTCGACCCAGATGCCGGAGACGACGATCGACTCGACGTCGGATACCTTGGGCACGATGCTGTCGGCCGGGTCGGCCGCCACCTCATTGCCGGATCGCTCGCCCAGTCCAGTCTTGCTGTAGACCTCGGCCGCCGCATCCTCCAGCCGGTGCTGGATGTCGGCTTCCAGTGTTCGTTCGAGCAGAATCGAGAGCGTCAAACCGATCGCCACGAAGGTAAGCAGCAGGACGGCGGCGTACCAGGCGGTCAGCCGGAAGCGGATCGAGCGGTAGAGCGGTGCTCTGGCATCCTGGCCCGCTGGGTCCACCCGTGTGGTGCGGTCGCGGCGGAGTCGTGGCACGAACGGAATGCGCATCGTCGTCGCCTAGGCCGCGCGACGCAGCACGTAGCCGACGCCGCGGACAGTGTGGATCAGCCGGGCGTCGTGCTCGCCCTCGATCGCGCGGCGCAGGGTGCCGACGACGACTTCGAGGACGTTCGACTCGCCGAAAAAGTCGTCGCCCCAGACCCGTTCCATGAGCATCGTCCGGGTGAGGACCTGGTTGGGACGGCGCAGGAAGAGGGCAAGCAGGTCGAACTCGCGCGGCGTCAGGGTGAGCGGCCGCGTCCCGCGGGTCACGGTCCGGGTGGTGGGGTCGAGGGTCAGATCGTCGAAGTGGAGCACGTCGGCGGGGGTCGCGTCGGCTGGTCGGGTGCGCCGCAGCAGGGCGCGGATGCGCGCCAGCAACTCGTCGAACTCGAACGGCTTGACGAGATAGTCGTCGGCGCCGGCTTCCAGACCGGCCACCCGGTCGGCGAGGTCGCCGCGGGCGGTGAGCATTAGGATGGGG
>JACDBO010000022.1 GCA_013694885.1 Chloroflexia bacterium
GAAAGAACGCCCCGGTTTGACACCTCGCGCACCGGTTCCGTATCATTTCCGCGGGCCGCTAGCTCAATTGGCAGAGCAACTGACTCTTAATCAGTTGGTTCAGGGTTCGAGTCCCTGGCGGCTCACCCCAAGAATGCTTGAATTGACGGGAAACGCGAGGCGTTCCGGGCAATGAACCCGGAACGTCTTCCCGTCAATTGCAGCCACTGGTCTCACCCCGACTGTTACTTCGTCTCGAAGAGGCCGCCCATCAGCGCGGTCGCCTCGCGCATCGTGGCCGGCACGACATGGCTGTATGTGTCCATCGTCAAGCTGTTCTGTGAGTGTCCTGACACGTCCATGACGGCGCGGGGATGGACGTTTTGGGCCACCAGGAACGGGGCGCACGTTGTGGACGCGAATACGTGGCAAGTCGGCGTCAACGAGCATGGCGACGACGATGGGGCCGCGAGCGAACACACCGGCGCGGTGGCAGACGGCGCTCAAGCGGCCGCTCGACGAGGGAGTGGAGATCCGCCAGCCGGCCGGCTGCGGCATGTGGATCGCCACGTCGAGCAGCAGCGCGGGCACGGCCCACGAGGTGACGTCGTGGGCCTGCGGGTGCCCCGCCGGCCAATTCGGCGATCCGGTCTGCAAGCACGGGGCGGCGCTGCTCGCGCGCGTCGGTCGCCTCGCGCTCGAAACGGAGCCGGAGCCGCCCACGCCGGCGGCTCCCGCCGTGCCTGCGGTCTGCGCGACGTGCGATGGCAAGCGCTGGGTCTACAAGCACTCGCGGTACGGCGACGGGTTCTTCCGTGGCCCCTGCCCGGCGTGTGTGCCTTCGGCGTTCCCCTTGCGGCCAGCGGCGTAAGCCATCATAGCGAGCGGTCACCGTAGCGACCGCTCGCGCTCCCGCCCCTCGGTGGCTTGACGGGCACGGCGGAAAACGAACAATGGGCGGGAAGGAAGCCGAAGCGTGCTGGTATAGGAGGCACCATGCCGCGCCGTCCCGGCGTGTCGGTGGAACTGACCGACGCGCAATTGTGGGCCATCGTCTGTGCCGATGCGTCCGTGTCCAATGCCCAGCTTGGCGCGCGCATCGGCCTGAGACGCCAAGCTGTCAACGCTGCCCACTGGCGACTGCGGCGAGACAGCTGGACCTGTCCCGTCAGCTCCACAATTGGGAGACGAGCGGGGTCAGGCAGTGGGGTAGATGCCAAGAAAGTTCTCGGAGAAGTTGGCGACCGTCAGCTTCAGCGAGGTGCGTTGTTCACCGTACACCGGGATGATGCCAGCGAGACCGCCGAGGAGATAGTCAATGCCGATGATCGGGTCCAAAGCGCGAGCTTGACTGGACGCTCCCGCGATGCGCGCAACGACCCAAGCGGGGTGAAGCGCGATGCTTCACCCCGCTTGGGTCGGGCTGCTAGCGGCTGCCCGGTCGGAGCAGCCGGTGATAGAGGCCGAACAAGAGGAAGGTCGGCGGCCACTGCCCCACGAACAGGGCCCAATCGTCTTTGTTCATGAGCTTCAGTGCGGCCGAGACGCCGATCGAGCCCAACGCCAGCCAGTACCACGTCTGCTCCGGGATACTGTCCGTGACTATAAGAAATTCTTGCTGCGCCTGCTGCGCGTCGTTGGCTTGCGCCATCGTGCCTGGTCTCCTCGTCTATCGTCCCCCGTGCCTCCGCGCCCTGCGGAGATGACCTGTGGCGAACATCGGCCGGGGTCGATGCCTCCCGGCCACCGGACCCCGACAATGCACGATAGGTGCCAAGAGACACGACGGCGCGCCGCCGGGACTTCGTGGAGCTGACGGACGCTCAGATCTGGCAGCTCGTCGGTGCCGATCCCTCCGTGTCGAATCACTAGCTCGCCACGGAGCTCGGCGCCGTCGTCGGCACGATCACGCACGCGCGAAGGCGCCAGCGCCAACACGGCTGGACCTGTCCCGTCAGTTATACGACGTGCCGATACTGCGGCCATGCACTTACCCGGCCGGGTCGCCACCAGGGGCGCCGGGCGTACCACCCGGCGTGCCGGCCGGTCGCCCTCCAGACGCTGCGGCAAGCACCCGACCGGAGACGCTGGGAGGCGCTGCCCATCGAGGAGCGCCGCGACAGTTTGGCGCGCGCCCGTGCGTTTGACGATGAGCACCAGCCCGCGTCGATCGCGGCGGCAACCCAGTCCCAAACGCGATGGACGGACGATGAGGATGCCGTGCTCATCGAACGGCACGACGCGCACGCCTATGTGCTCGCCCGTGAGCTGCGGCGCACCCTCTACAGTGTCCGGCACCGACGTGATCGCCTGCGGCGGCGAGGGTTGCTGCCATAGGGCGGCGGTTGTCTGGTGCGGTCCTGCGGTCGCCTCCTCGCTGCCGTCACGACGTGCCGCCGGGGTGCCCAGCACGTCGGCAACCGGGACCCACGCCACCCCACTCACTGCCTTGGACGGCACCTTTGCTTCTTTCCAGGTATCCACCCGCTACGTGGAGCAGGTCCAGGTCTGGCTATGACGCAGACTCCCCGCCAGCCTTTGGTTCCGGCGCGCCTACCTTGGCGTGGTGGACTTCGGAGTTGATCTCGGCACCGAGGAGCAGGACGGCGGCGGAGATGAAGAAGTAGAAGAGCAGCACGATCACGCCCCCCAGGCTGCCGTAGGTCGCGCTGTAGTTGGCAAAGTTGGCGACGTAGAGTGAAAAGCCGAGCGAGGCGATGATCCAGACGACGACCGCCAGGACGGCGCCGGGCGTGATGAAGGTGAACGGTTGCTCAACGTTCGGCGCAACGTAGTAGGTGATTGCCGCGGTCAGCATCAGTAACAGCACCGCGACCGGCCAGCGCAGCCACGTCCAGACCGCGACGAAGGCACCGCCGAGCCCTGCTTGGTCGGCCAGCCACTCCATGGCCTGCGGCCCCACCAACATCAAGCCGCTCGCCGCTATCAGCAGGATCGCGAGACCGACGGTGTAGAGAAGCGAGAAGAGGTAACGCTGCCACGTTGGCCGAGTCTCCTCGACATCGTAGGCGGTGTTGAGCGCATTCATGAGGGCACGCATGCCGGAGGAAGCTGCCCAGAGGGCCGTCAGGATGCCGACCGAGAGCAGGCCCCCGCGCGACTGCGCCTGGACCTGGGTGACCACTTCTGTGATGCGCTGGTAGGCATCGGCTGGGAGGGCAGTTCGAGCCTGTTGGAGCAGCCACGTGAAGAAGTCGGGGACGTGGAGCACGCTCAAGAGTCCCAGGAGAAAGATCAGGAACGGGAAGAGGGCGAAGAGCGAGTGATACGCGAGTGCCGCCGCGTAGGTCGTCATGTCGTCGTCCAGGAATTCCTTGACCGCACGCTTGCCCAGCGGCAGCGGCGCCAACCCGCTGAGACCCGGAATCTGCATCGAGTCAGCCTCCAGTCGTGTGTCTCTCGTCCGTTGGCTCGGCACTCGCATGCGGCGGGCCGGGACACGCGCTCCGGATACCCGATCGGCGGGCGATCTGCTCGCGCTCCGTCGTCGGCTGCTACCAGACGTGCCAGTGATGCCCGCCGTGCAGGTACTCCTCGGCGAACTCGAACAACTTGTCCGTGCAGCGTTGGACACCGACGCTCGGCAAAATCAGTTGAGATCGCACCGCGGGGAAAGAACGCGACGCACCAAGTCCGCAGACTCAGTACGTCGCAGAGGCATTACCGATTGATGGAACGCTTGCTACTCATTGGCGGCCATCACCTCAGGCACGAGGACGACCGTAATCGTAAGGCTGCCATCCTCTTCCTGGATGGTCGCCGTGCCGGCGATCGTGCCCTGATTGACCGGGCGGATCGGAATGATGAGCACGTTCTCGACGACTGAGCCGGCGATGTCGCCACAGGCGATCACCGTTCCGAACTCATCCGGACTTTGGTGGACCGCCACCACGTGCGGCACGTTGGTGACCTCATCGAGCGGAGAGTCAAGCGCGATCACCGCGGTCAGCACCGGTGGCAGCTCCGAGGTACCGACCGATTCCGCCTCCCCGCCGTCGAGCCGAAGACCTGCGCGTTGACCGGATCGCCGACCGGCTCCGCCTCCGGCTGCGGGCAGGGCCCCTGGTGGATCGCGACCGGGTACTCCTACGTAACCGGCGCCGGCGAGGAGCCAGGGTCCGGCGTGGAGGGCGGCGTCGCCTCCTGCGCAACAGCCATGCTTCCGGCTGCCGCAAGCCCAAGACTCAGTGCCAGGGCCATGATTCCTGTCTTCAACGTCGTGATGGTGCTCGCCATGACTCTTGGTCTCCTTTTCGCGCGCGATCACCGTGAGGCGTCGCCTGTCCCTGAGGGCTCAGAAAGCCCCTAGCTGCCGCGCTCACGGTCCGACCGACCGATGTCGGTCACGCCGCCGGTGGTTTCGTCATCGACGCGGACTTCCTCGCGGCGAACGGTATCGCTCACTCGCTCGGTGCGCTCGACGGCCTCCTTGCCGATCTCCACTTCTTCCGTCACCCGCGCCCGCTTCTGGACGTCGACCTCTTCGCCGCGGACGGGCACGTCGATGGAGCCGCCCTCGAAGGCAGTATCATCGGCGGTCGCGTCGCGGTCAACGGTACGACGCTGGACGGTCACACGCTCCTCGGTCACGGGGACGTCGAGCGTCTGCTCCTCCTCGACCACGTCCTTCTCGACGCGGACGGAACCACGCTCGACCTCACGGCGGGTCGCCGTCAGCTCTTCCTCGTGCACCGGGACGTTGATCGTCTCGCCCGCAGCAGCAGTTCGGGTTTCACTGTAGTCACCGCGGTCGACATCAGTGGTACCAGCCGTCTCGTCGACATAGGTGTCCGTGACATAGGTGTCCGTCGACGTGGCCGTCCGCTCACTGTCCCAGCC
>JACDBO010000338.1 GCA_013694885.1 Chloroflexia bacterium
AGGCCGCAACCTGGGCGGCGTTCGCGCCCGGCTTCATCACCACGATGACCTCGCCGGCGGGCGGCAGCGGCTGCCCCTGATTTGGCTCGGTGGGTTGCGCCGTGGCGGCGTCCGTGCCCAGACCCGAGTACCCCGCGAGCAGCAGCAGCATGGCGAGCGTACTGAGGATGCGGTGCTGACCCGGTATCCGACGCGAACGACGCGATTGACGCATGAGTCCCTGTTCCCTTCCCGACCCCCACCGAAATGTGGCGCGCAGGCATCGGCGCAAAAGCGCCAGTGCGGTGGCTTCTCCCCGTGTCGAGAGCTTACCGCACAGCGACCGAACGTGTCGGCGATAGGCGCTCGCTCCCTTCACATTAAGGTATACGCGTTCGGGGGCTTCCGCGATGACGAACGGACGCCATCGATAGGTCCCGATAGCGATAGGCTGATCGGGGGGCACCCCACGAGGCAACGAACGGGTGCCACCCGCCGGTGCGTATCGGTCAGCGCGAAGCATCGACCGGGCGTGGCAGGCGGCCGGGATAGAGCGCGAGCGACACGAGGGTTACGGGGAGGACGAGGCCGAGCAGTCGATAAACGGTCGGGTAGTCGCCCGACACCGCGAGCACGGCGCCGAATGCACCGGCGCCCAACGCGCCACCGAGCTCGAAACCGGCCGACTGGAGCGACATCACCGCCCCACGGGCGCTCGGCAACGAGTCGAGCAACATGATGCTCGTGGTCGTGAAGAGCACGACACCGGCCACACTGGCGATGACGATGAACGGGAAGAGTGCCCACGTTCGGGTGTAGAACACGCCCACCGCCAGCAGGTCGGCACTCAGGACCGCCGCCGACCCAAGCGCTACGGTGCGCGGCGCAAACCGCTGGACCATCGGCGGAGTCAGATTGTTGCCGACGACTTCGGCCGCGCCGCCACTCAGGTAGAGCAGGCTCAAGGTGCCGGCGCTGACCGCGAACATGGTCTCCGCGTACGCACCGAAATAGATCAGCCATCCGAACCAGACGGCGGCCAGCGCGACGATGACCGCAAGCAGGCGAAGCGTTGCGCCGCTCTCCACCACGTCGGCGTAGCCACGAACCCAGCTCCGCCAGAGCGAGCCGTGACCCGGTGTGCGCGACCGCGGCAGCCACGACCCGCCAGCGAAGAGGATCGCGCAGAGCGGCAGCAGCGACGCGACCGCCCAGCGCCACCCCCACGCCGCGCCAAGCTGCGTGATCACCGGCAGCCCAAGCACCGCGCCGAGGGTTGCCGCCGTACCGACGATCCCGATCGCCCGGTTCCGCGCCACCGGTTCGGGATAGAGATCGCCGACCGCCGCCAGGCTGACCGCGAAGATAAACGCGCCGCCCAACCCGGCGAGCATCCGGCCCGCGAACAGCCACCCGAACCCAGGTGCGAGGATCGTCAGCAACGTCCCAGCCGCCAACAGGGCACTCTCCAACCGGAGCCAGTCGCCACGCGGCCGGCGGTCGAGCCACGGCGCGACAGTCAGCGCGGCGACCCCGGAGCAGACGGCCGTGAGCGTCGCGAGTTGGCCAGCGGCGGCCTCCGAGACATCGAACTCGGCGGCGATGCGCGTCAAGAGCGGGCTGAGCAGGGTGACATTGAGCGCGGTCGTGAACGCCCCGAGCGACAGGATGCCGACGAGCACCCAGCCCGGCAGCGATGCACCCTTGCCTCGATCAATGTCCATGCGGCTCGCTCACCCATGAGGGGCGGAAGCCAGCTGTTCCGGCGCCATGCGGTCGTCGCCCATCGACCTGCACGAAGCCACCAATCCGCCCGCCTGACAGGCTCACTCCTCAGTCCTTCGTTCAGGCTAGCGCGCTACTTTCGCCATGCCGGGGCGGAAGAGTGAGCGCAGGCTCGGTTTCTGCCCATACATCAGCACACCGCTGCGGTACAGACGCGCGGCGAGCGCCAGCGCGAGCACCACCGTGACGATCAGCAGGGTAACGCTGAGCGCGACCTCCCAGGGCGCCGGGTGGCCGACGATGACCCGCGACACCATCACCACCGGCGCCGTGAGCGGCACGATCGAGAGGATGCGCGCGCCCAGCGAGTCGGGGCCGTTGAGGGTGAACACGGCGCCGAAGTAGCCGATCATGACGGTCATCGTCAGCGGCATCGTCGCCTGGTTGACTTCCTCCTGCCGGCTCACCAGCGAGCCGATCCCGGCGTAGAGCGCGGCGTAGAGCAGGAACCCGAGCAGGAAGAAGACGAGGAACGCGCTGACCGCTTCAATCGAGAGGGCCGAGAAGTCGATCCCGGTCGGTGAGGCGCGGTCACCCAGCAATCGCTCGGCCACCCAGCCCTGCGCCGAGAAGGCGAGACCACCGAGCACCAGCGTCGGTACCAGCTGGGTCATCGCGGCGAGACCGATCCCGATCACCTTGCCGGCCATCAGCTGTCGCGGCGTGGCGGCGTTGACCATGATCTCCATGATCCGCGAACTCTTCTCCTCGACCACCCCCTGCGCCACCCAGATACCGTAGACCAGCACGGCGATGTACATCAGCAACGCCATCAGGTTCGCCACACCCAGCCGGGCGCCGATCGCGGCGGCCCCCTCTTCGGTATCCTCGGCGTCGGCGGTGCCGACACTGAACGCCGGTGGCGTGACCGCCGTACCCAATTCGCGCTCGCTGAGTCCGGCTCGCTGCAAACGATCCTGGAGGCTGACAGCAGCCACAGCGGCGTAGACGCGCTGCGCCAGGGTATCCATCCCACCCGTGCCGATGTAGTCGAAGCGGAGTTCACCGGCAGGGTCGCGGCTGACCAGGAGCGCCCCATCGACCTCCTCGGCCCGCACCTCCGCCCGCGCCTCATCCGCCGTGATCGACGCTGGCGCGAGGATGACCGCGTCGTTTCCACTGGCGCCATCATCGGTCACCGATCCGAGGTATGGCGCCAGCCGACCGGCGATGTCTGTGCCGCTGGCATCGACCACCCGCACCATCGCCGGCTCGGGTTCCCCGCGGACTGCCTGGATGATCGTGGGCGCAAAGGCGAACCCAAGCACGATCAGCATCTGGATCGCGGTGCTGATGCGGAAACTGCGCTCCCGCACGCGGGAGAAGTATTCGCGGCGAACGATCAACCGAATTTTCTCGTTCATCGGTGTGTCCTTCCAACGGACCCGACCGCCTCCAGGCGGTGCTGTCGTGCGGGATCAGACCGCGATCGGCTCGGGCGTTCGGGTCGTCGCCGCATCCGCGAGCTCAGGGTGCCGGCCGACGCTGGCGAGGAAGACATCGTACAGAGAGGGGTCGGCGATCTCGAAGCGAGTCACCGTCGCCCCACGGTCGATACCGGCTCGCAGCACGCGCTGCGCGACCTCTTCGTCCGGCACCAGCAGCTCAACGTGGTCGTCGCGCCGCTCACCGAGGCGCGCGCCAGGCACCGCCTCGACCCAGTGCGGCAAGGGGTCGTCGGCGACGGCGAACCGTACGACGCGCGTCCCCATACTCCGCCGCACGGTGCGGATGTCGCCACCGGCAACGATCCGCCCGCGATGGATGATCGCCACGTCCTCGCACATCTCCTGCGCCTGATCGAGTTGGTGCGTCGAGTAGATGATGGTCTTGCCGCGGTCGCGCAGTTCGAGGAAGGCCACTTTCATCTGCGCGGCGTTGACCGGATCGAGCCCGCTGAACGGCTCGTCGAGGATCAGGATCTCCGGGTCGTGGAGGATCGCGGCCAGAAACTGGACCTTCTGCTGATTCCCCTTGCTGAGCTGCTCGACCCGTTTCCCGCGATTCTCGGCGATGTCGAAATGGTCGAACCACGCGTCCAGAGCCCGCTCGACCGCCGCTTTCGAGGCACCATAGAGCCGGGCCAGGAAGCGCAACTGCTCCGCCACGGTCATCTTCGGGTAGAGTCCGCGTTCTTCCGGCAAATAGCCGAACGCCTGCCGCGAGACCGTGGTGTTGGGGGCGCCATCCCAGGTGATCGTGCCGCTGTCCGGGCGGAGGATGTCGAGCACCATCCGCATCGTCGTCGTCTTGCCGGCGCCGTTGGTGCCGAGGAAGCCGAAGATCCGCCCCGGCTCGACCCGGAAACTGACGTCATCGACCGCCGTCAACGCCCCGAACCGCTTCGTCACGCCCTGGATATCGAGTGCCATGCGCGCGCACTGTCCTTTCCGCACCTCAGCCTTGCCGCCGCTGCATTTGCGGCGATGGCGTCATTCGACTCGCCGGTTCGCTGATTGGAGTATGACGGATTTCACAACACCAGGCTCATCGTGACTTGTCCTGTGGGGTTGCCCTTGGTAGATTCATCGTGCCGACGGCTTCTCGATGAGTGGGAAGGACGCTCGGAAAGGACAAACACATGTTGAAGCAGCGCCCACTTCCACACCTTCGTCTTGCCGCCTCGCTGGCCCAGTACAACTTTGTGTCCGTGACCCAAGGCAAAAAAGCCCTCGACCGCCGCGCCCGTGGGACGCTCGGCATGAGCGGAGCCGAATTCATCCGGCGATACCGTGCGGGAGAGATTGAGGATCCCGATCGACCTGAAGTGATCAAGCTTGCGATGTTCTTACCGTTCACTGAACGATTAGGATGACAACCACCAAGCCGCCCACTGTTGCCCCGTACGGCGCCTGGCGCTCGCCGATCACCACGGAGCTGCTGACCGGCGCGACGGTCGGGCTTGGTGGGCTGATTGCGGATGGTGAGGATGTCTACTGGCTGGAGTCGCGGGCGAGTGACGGCGGGCGGTCCGTGCTCGTGCGCCGGACACCGGATGGCGAGCGGCGCGATGTCACACCGGCACCATTCAACGTCCGCTCGCGCGTCCACGAGTACGGCGGCGGCGCCTATGCGGTGGCTAGTGGCCTCGTCATCTTCTCGTACTTTGCCGACAACCGGCTCTACCGGGTCGATATCCACGCCGGCGGCGAACCGGAGCCGATCACACCCGACGGCGCCTGGCGCTACGCGGACCTCCAGATCGACCGTGCCCACAACCGGCTGATCTGCGTGCGGGAGGACCACACCGTCGCCGATGCCGAGCCGGTCAACACCATCGTCCAGCTCTCGCTCCACGGTCCCAATGACGACGGCGGCCGGATCATCGTCTCCGGCACCGACTTCGTCGCGTCTCCGACCCTCTCAGCCACCGGCGACCGTCTCGCATGGCTGGCATGGAGCCATCCCAACATGCCGTGGGACGGCTGCGAGCTGTGGTCCGCCGACCTCACCGACACTGGCGACCTCGACGCCGTTCGCCACATCGCCGGCGGCGCCGACGAGTCAGTCTTCCAGCCGCGGTGGGCGGACGATGCGGGACTCTTCTTCGTCTCCGACCGGAGCGGTTGGTGGAACCTCTACCGGGCCGACCCGAGCGGTGCAGTGGAGCCTCTCTGCGCGATGGAGGCCGAATTCGGCCTACCGCAGTGGGTCTTCGGGATGTCGACCTATGATCAGATCGGCGCCGGCTGGCTGGTCTGCGCGTGGACACGAGACGGCGTCTGGCACCTCGGCGCGCTCCACGTAGCGTCGCGGCGGCTCACGCCATTCGACCTCCCGTTCACCGAATTCGAGGACATCCGGGTCGCGGGCGCCGCAGTGCTCATGCTCGCCGGTTCCCCGACCGAACCGTGGCAAGTGGTGTCGCTCAATCCGAACGACGGGAGCGTCCAGACACTGCGACGGAGCAGCGACGAGGTCCCCGAGCGTGGCTACCTCACCGCTCCCAAACCGATCTCATGGCCCACACCGGACGGCGCGCTGGCTCACGGCTTCTTCTACCCACCGGCGAACCAGAATTACACCGCCCCGGATGGCGAGCGGCCGCCGCTGATCGTCGAGTCCCACGGTGGGCCGACCGGCGCCACCTCGACGGTGCTGAGCCTCGATGTCCAGTTCTGGACTAGCCGTGGCTTCGCCGTGCTCGACGTCAACTACGGCGGCAGCACCGGGTACGGCCGCGCCTACCGGGAGCGCCTGAACGGGCAATGGGGCATCGTCGATGTCGACGACTGCGTGTCCGGCGCCGAGCACCTGGTGGCCCAAGATTTGGTCGACGGCCGGCGCCTCATCATCCGCGGCGGCAGCGCCGGCGGCTACACCACCCTCGCCGCCCTCACCTTCCGCGACACCTTCGCCGTCGGCGCCAGTCACTATGGCATCGGCGATCTGGAAGCACTCGCGGTCGAGACGCACAAGTTTGAATCGCGCTACCTCGACGGGCTGGTCGGCCCCTACCCCGCACAGCGAGCGACCTACGTCGAGCGCTCTCCTATCCACCACGTCGAGCGTCTGAGCTGCTCGCTCATCCTCCTGCAGGGGCTGGAGGATAAAGTCGTGCCGCCCAACCAGGCGGCGACGATGGCGGAAGCCGTGGCGGCGAAGGGATTGCCGGTCGCCCACCTCACGTTCGAGGGCGAGGGTCACGGCTTCCGCCGCGCCGACTCGATCCGCCGCGCCCTCGATGCCGAGCTCTCCTTCTACAGCCGCATCTTCGGCTTCGACCTCGCCGACCCGATCCAACCTGTCCCGATCACGAATATGCCGTGAAACTGCCCTCACCCGACGAAGGGCCGAGGTTCGAGGATCGAGGGCCGAGCCGGGTTCAATCTCTATCCCCTAACCCCTATCCTCTGTCCTCCGCGCGGCTCGCTTTCGGCGCTGGCGTTTGCGGCGGTGGCGCTGGTAGGTCGCGTTGATGTAGGTGCTGAAGAGGATGACGTGGGCGAGCACGTAGAACCAGGCAACCATCAGGGAGACGAGGCCCAACGCCTGACCGTACTTGTTCGTCCCCCCGAGAAGCCGGATATAGAGCGGGAAGACCTGCGCCATCAACACGAAGAGCACGGCGGCCGTCATCGCGCCCGGCCAGACGTCGAGCACGTGTTGGCCCGCGTTGGGTACGACCCGGTAGATGGTGGCGAACAGGAGAAATGCCGAGACGAGGGCGACGGCATACCCCGCGAACTGCCACTTTGCCGCCGCCAGCGCCCACAGCTCGAAGTAGACCGGGAGATCGGTGGCGATGAAGAACGACGGCACCGTCGAGGAGAGGAGCGTCATCAGGAAGAGCGCGGCGAAGATCAACATCACGAAGAAGCCGCGCTGCTTCTCGTTGACGTAGCCGGCGTTGCGGACCGCGTAGATGCGATTCATGCTCCGCGCCAGGCAGCTGACAAAACTGGTCCCGACCCAGGCGAAGCCGATCAGGCTGAGCGCGCCGAACCAACCGCTGTTGTTGCGGGCAATGATCGCGTTCTCGAGCGCCTCCTGCGCCGCGCCAGGCGGCAACCCCCAGAAACTGGCGTAGAGCGCCGTCAGAAAGTTTTCGTCGCGCTTCAGGAACAACCCGGCCAGGGCGATGAAGAGAAAAAAGGTCGGAACCAGGATAACCATGCCGTTGAACGCGATCGCCGCCGCCAGGTCGCCCGCATTCGACTGCTGATATCCCCGGATCATCCAACCGGGTACGGCGCTGATGACCGACCGCACCGAGCGCCGGGTCGCCACGGAATGCGGGGCGATCTGCCGAAACCGTCGCCGCCGCGTCGCCGCCGGCGCGCTTCCGGTTCCTAACCGCCCGCCTGTGGCTCCTTGCAAGCGAATCATCGGGCCTCCTCTCGCGCCGGTGCGCCGCCCCGGAATCGGGAAAAGAGGCGCCCAAACAGACCGCGTCGACCGCCGGCCGGTTCGCGCCCGTTCGGCACGATCTCGGTCCCCACGATCGGTACGATCTCGCCGAACATACTCCAGCTCTCGACGATTAACCCGCCGGCGAACCGGAATGTCTCCACGCCATCCGCCGTCACCGCTTTGCCCGATGGCGGCAGTCCGAAGAAATCGCCGACATGGGTACCGGTCAGCGTCACCCGGGCCACGACCTTGTCGCGGTCGGCCAGCAATTCCTGAGGGACGATTGCGCCGTCGGGGAACGCGGTGCGGAACCCGGCGATCACCTGCTTAACGCCCTCGATCCCCCTGGCTTGCCCTGGCGATGGACTCCGGTCGACGAAGTCGGAGGCAATCATGTCGTCCAGCAAGTCGACGCCGCCTGAGCCGAATGCTTGATACAACTCCGCGACAAGCGTCTTGCGCGTCTCGCCGTCGCGGCGGACGAAGACATCGCTCAAGACCCAGGCGGCGACCATCGAGAGCAGCGCGACGATCCCGAGCCGTCCCAGGTTGCGGCGGAACGTCTCGTTCGCCGCCTCCACGACCGCTTCTTCCGGCACCGCGACGGTGATGTAGGCGGTGCCGATGCCTGGATTGTCCTCGGAGACAGGAACGACGCGCTCGAAGGCGAAGACGTACTCGTCACCGTCCGGCAGCTCGACGATATTGACACCCGATTGGCTCGTCAACAGATCCCGCACCGCCGGCGTGTCGGCCAGTGAGGTACCGACCACCGCTGGATCGAAGGGGTAACGTAGAATAATCGTGCCATTGGCGTCCAGGATCGTCAGGATCGACCCTTGCTGGAGGTCGGCCTGGTTGGCGAACGTGTCGAGGTCGCCCAGGTTCAGCGCCGCGAAGACGATGCGCGAGGGTGGCCCGCTCCCCGTCTCCACGGGGAGGGCGAAGTAGATCGTCGGTCGGCCGTCGACGGAGCCGACCCCATAGGTTCCAATCGTAAAGGCGTTGTTCTCGAAGACGCGCTGCACAAACCCAGCGTCGATGGCGCTCCCTGCCGCCTCGGTCGAGATCGCGCTGCAGGCGAGAGCGCCGTCGCCGTCCACCACACCGAGATTGGTATAGCGCGGGTCAGCGACGATGAGGTTGGTGAAGAGTGGACTGCACTGGGTCAGATCGCTCGCCTGGACTTCCGGGAGTCGGGCCAGGGTATTGAGGAGGAGGCGCGTCTGATCGATGAGGCCGTCCTGATTCGCCGCGGCCAGGCGCGCCACCCGCCGGGCTTCCGACTGACCGGCGGCGATCGCATCAGTCCGCTGCTCCGAAGCCGTCAGGAGCAGCAACCCAAGGGCCGGCAGAGCCGCCAGCAGGACGAGCAGCGTCAGCCGGACGCGCAGGCTGTGCGCGGCCGAAGTTCCGGCGAGCCAACGAAACGGCAGAGCGAAGACACGCATCGTAGTCCCACCACCCCCGACGCTCCACATACGCCGACCGGCCACACGGCTGGTTTTTTGATTATGTCATATGCGATCAGGCGAAGTCCATCGCCCACACCATGCGATTCGGTCGGTACGCCGGTTCCCCCGGTTCGCGGTTGCGTGCAGAATGATGGACCGGCGCGCGGTTCGCGCGCCACCCGGTCGAAGAGCAAGGAGGACCATTGCCATGAGCACACACCCAACCGC
>JACDBO010000035.1 GCA_013694885.1 Chloroflexia bacterium
CCGCCCCACGCTGATCCCGATGCTGGGCGCCGCAACCGCCGCCAACCTCAAACACGAGCGGAGTGTCCGTCTCTTCGAGATCGCCAGCGTCTATCTCCCGGACGCGGAGGCGACCCTCCCGGATGAGCGCGGCACGCTCGGACTGGTCGTGGCGGGCGACCGCAACCCATTGAGCCACTTTCCATCAACCAGCGGCGACGATCAGCTCGACTTCTTCGACCTCAAGGGGATCGTCCAGTCGGTGCTGGACCGGACTGGGGCTAGGGCCGCGGTGTGGGAGGCGTCCCGCCATCCCGCGTTGCATCCTGGCCGAACCGCACGGGTTGAGCTCGGCGGGCAGGCGGTCGGAATCGCCGGGGAGCTGCGCCCGGAGATTGCCGCCGCGGCCGGTATCGAAGAGGCGCGCGTCGGCGTCGCCGAACTCGATCTCGCCGCCCTGCGGTCGTTGCTCGAAGGAGACGTCACGTCGACGGTCGCGGTTCCGCGGTTCCTACCCGTTCAGCAGGACTTCGCCGTCGTCGTCGATGCCGCCACCCCCGCCGCCGATGTGGAGCGGGCTTTGCTGACCGGCGCCGGTCCGCTGGCCACCGACATCACGCTCTTCGACGTCTTCACGGGCGAGCAGATAGGTGCGGGCAGGAAGAGTCTGGCCTACAGAGTGACGTTCACCGCACCCGACCGAGCCCTGACCGATGCCGAGCTCGGCAGGGTGCGCAAGCGCATCCAGCGCGTGCTGACGGATCGCGTTCAAGGCACGTTGCGAACTTGAGCCGAGACGCTCGGAGAGGATGAACCACGATTGTCTAACCTGGAGTCTTCAAGCATCGTCCCTGTGCTGACCGACATGGACGAGGCCCGCGCACAACTCACGCGCCGGGGCGGGTTCGTCGAACCTGAGCTGTCACCGAGAATGATGGAGCGCAACCGCGAACTCTTCGGCGAAGCGCATACCGCCGGTGAGGTGGTCGACCGTATCCTACGTGAGGTCAAGTCGGAGGGCGACGCGGCGGTGCGGCGATACTCCGTCGCCTACGATGGGCACGCCCTCGATCCATTCGAGATTCCGCGCCAGGCTTGGGACGCGGCCCTCGATGAAATCGACGCCGAGGTTCGGGCCGCGTTGGAACTCGCGGCAGAGCGGATCAAGGCGTTCCATGAGAAGCAGGTGCGGACGAGCTGGTTCGAGACGGAGGAGCTGGGTCTGTTCGGGCAGATCGTGCGGCCGTTCGAGCGCATCGGTGTCTACACCCCCGGTGGCAGCGCTCCCCTGCCGTCGTCGCTGCTGATGATCGCGGTCCCGGCGCGAGTCGCCGGGGTCGCGGAGATCGTGGTCTGCGCCCCACCGGCGAAGGACGGGTCGGTTTCACCGCTGATCCTGGCGACGGCTGCGGTGGCCGGGGTCGACCGGGTCTTCGGCGTCGGCGGCGCGCAGGCGATCGCGGCGATGGCCTACGGTACGGAGAGCATCCCCGGCGTCGACAAGATTCTCGGGCCCGGCAACCTCTTCGTGGCGATTGCCAAGCAGAAGGTGGCGGGGATCGTCGCGCCGGACCAACTGCCTGGCCCGACCGAGACACTGCTAATTGCCGATGAGCGGGCGGACGCGGAGCACGTCGCCGCCGACCTGCTGGCGCAGGCCGAACACGACGAGGCCGCCTCGGCAATCCTGCTGACGACATCTGCCGAGCTGGCGAGTGCCGTCCTCGCCGCGCTGGAGCGCCAGTTGCCGGAGATCGAGCGCGCCGCGATCGCGGCGGTGTCGCTCGCGCGCAACGGGAGGGTCGTCGTCGTGCCCTCGCTCGAGGCGGCGGTGGAGCTGGCTAATGCCTACGCCCCGGAACATCTCTGCCTGCTAGTCGAGAACCCCTGGGCACTCGTGTCGCGGATCACCCACGCGGGCGGCATCTTCGTCGGTGCGGAGAGTCCCGAGGCGCTCGGTGACTACACGGCCGGTCCGAGCCACGTGATGCCGACTGGCGGCACGGCGCGTTTCTCGTCGCCCGTCCACATCGGCGACTTCCTGCGGGTGATGACCTTGATGGCGGCCAACGACCGCGCCATCACCGAACTAGGCCCCGCCACCATCGCTCTCGCCCGCGCCGAGGGACTCACCGCCCACGCCCGCGCTATCGAGC
>JACDBO010000073.1 GCA_013694885.1 Chloroflexia bacterium
CCCACGAAGTGGTGCGCGCGCTCCTTGAGCTGAGCCGGGCAAGCGGCGTTGGTGCAATAGCGCATCGCCACGCCCCGCTCACGGTGAACCGGCGCGCCGCACGATGGGCAAGTGTCCGGCATCACGTACTGGACTTCGTCCCCGCTACGCCGCTCCTCGATGACCTTGACAATCTGAGGAATAACGTCGCCTGCTCGCTGCACCACGACGGTATCGCCGATGCGCAAGTCCTTGCGGGCAATCTCGTCCTCGTTGTGCAAGGTGGCGCGGCTCACCGTAACCCCGCCGATGTTGACCGGTTCAAGGATTGCCAGCGGGTTGAGCGTGCCGGTCCGACCGACGTTGATATTGATGTCCAGCAAGCGCGTCGTCTGCTGGATTGCCGGGAACTTGTAGGCCGTCGCCCAGCGTGGTTCTCGCGCGACATAACCCACCTCATTTTGAACGCGGAATTCATCGATCTTGATCACCGCGCCGTCGATCTCGAAGTCCAGTTCGGCCCGGCGCTCGAGCCAGTGCTGGCACCGCGTCCACACTTGCTCGACCGAGTCGTGTCGCGCGGCGTCGATCGACGTCTCGAACCCGAGTTCCCTGAGGAGCGCCAGTGCATCCCAGTGGTTGGTGGGCATCGCGCCGCCCTCCAAATAACCGATCTGGTAGCTGAACAGTTGCAGCGGCCGAGTTGCCGTGACGCTGACGTCTTTCTGCCGGAGGGAGCCCGCGGCGGCATTGCGCGGGTTCATAAACAGCTTCCCGCCGGCGTTGGCAATACCGTCATTGAGCGCCGCGAAGTCAGACCGGCGCAGGTAAATCTCCCCCCGAACCTCGATCGTAGCGGGTGCCGGTCGCGAGTGAAGCGGCGTCAACTTTTTGGGAAACGAAGATAATACGCGGAGATTGGGGCTGATGTCGTCACCAGTGAAGCCATCGCCGCGCGTGGCCCCGTGATGGAACACGCCATCCACGTAGGTAAGGGCCACGGCCAGTCCGTCGATCTTCGGTTCCGTGACGAACCGGAACTCGTCGGTGCCGGCGAACCTGGTGGCCCTGGCCGCCCACGCCCGCAGCTCATCCTCGGCGTAGACGTTGCTGAGCGACAACATCGGCAGCGGGTGTCGCACCTCGGCAAAACCGGCCCGCGACCGCGCGCCGACCCGCTGCGTCGGGGACTCCGGTGTGACGAGCTCTGGATGTCGAGCCTCGATCTCCCGCAGCTCCCGCATCAGCGGGTCGTACTCCGCGTCACTCACCGAAGGCTGATCGAGCACGAAATACTCGTGGTTGTATCGTTCGATGAGCTGCCTGAGCTCATCGAGGCGGCGCTGAATGTCTTCGATCTGGTCCTCGGGCATCCCCGCTCCCTGGATTCGGAACGAAGAACTCGTCACATACTCAGTGAACGTACACTAGAACAAGTGTAGCATAGTGTGCTCAACAGCCCTTGGGTTTGGACGTCGGGTTTTCCGGCGCGAACTACACTGTGGACGATGGACATGGAGCAGCTTGAGCCTGAAGTGGTTGACGGAACGATCGCGGCCACGGCCAACGAAGCCGAAGGCCGCGTCGCCCCGTACGCGGCCCTCTGCGAGCGAGCCGCGGCGTTCGTGTTAGCGTCAGGTGGCGCGGTCCACGAGGACCGCTTGATCGGGCACGTCTTCGGCAACGCCGGCTCACTGGCCATGTGGCGCCCACTGCTCCGGAATGTCCTGGGCGAGGATGAGCGGCTCACGTTCAGGGCCGATGGACATTGGGTTCTGGCTCATGACGAAGCGGAACCAGGGCCGCTGTCCGGCCTCTTGCTCGATGACTTCGTCGTCATCGATGTCGAGACGACCGGATTGCGCCCGACCCGCCAGCGCGTGATCGAGGTCGCGCTCGTCCGCTTCCGCGGTGGCACCGAGGTCGATCGGTTCGAGTCGCTGGTCAATCCCGACACCCGCATTCCCAACTTCATCGTCGGGCTCACCGGTATCACCGATACTCATGTTGTGGACGCACCGAGATTCGAGAACATCGCCACGCAGGTTGTGGAGTTCATCGGTCATGGACTCCTCGTTGGACATAACATCTCGTTCGACGCCAACTTCCTGAACGCTGAACTGAAGCGATGTGACCGCCTGCCTCTGATCAACGAGCGGCTCGACACGATGGGTCTGGCCGTTCGTCTGCTCCGCCAGGTCCGCAAACCGAGCCTGGATCGCGTCGCCGTGGCCGTCGGCCTGACCCCGCGCAAGATTCACCGGGCCGGGGTCGACGCGGCATTGACCGGCGAGGTCGCGCTGCGATTGGTGGAGGAGGCGCGACGCCAAGGCGTGACGACACTCGATGCACTCAAGGTCGCATCCAGTGTCGTCGAGCGACGCCCGCGGGAAGGGGTGGGGCGGGGCCGCGCGGTCCTCGACCGCTCGCTGCTCGCGGACATCCCGAAGCGCCCCGGTTGCTACCTGATGAGAGACCAGTTTGACCGTGTGATCTACGTCGGCAAGGCCAAGAACCTGCGCGATCGCGTCTCCTCCTATTACTCGCAACCGCTCGGCTACACACGGAAGATGGACGGACTGCTCGAGTCGATGGTCCGCATCGATGTCGAAGTCGTCGGCACCGAAATCGAAGCCCTGTTGCTGGAGTCCCAATTGATCCGACGCCATCAACCTCGCTACAACACCGCGATGCGCTCGTTCGAGCACTACCCCTATATCCGCGTCGATCTCTCCAATCCGTGGCCGCGGGTGACCATCGCCAAAGCGCGCAAGCACGACGGCGCCAAATATTTCGGGCCGTACCGCAGCGCGCACGGCGCCCGCCGCACGGTCGATGTCATCAACAGCATCGTGCCGCTGCGCACCTGCACCCGGTCATTCAAGGACGCCCGGAGCTACGGTCGACCCTGCCTCCAGCTCGACCTCGGCCGGTGCCTCGGTCCCTGCGTCGGCCGCGCGGACCGTGACGTCTACGCCACACTCGCCCGCGAGGTCGTCGCCTTCCTCGACGGCCGCGACGATGCGCTCTACGAGCGCCTCTGGGCCGGGCTCGAGAATGCCGCCGACCGGCTCGACTACGAGCGGGCCGCCAAGTTGCGCCGCGACTTGCAGTCCGTGCTCGGTATCGTGCAGTACCAGAAGCGGCTCCGCGAGGCCACCGAGCAGCACACATTGCTGGTGGTTCTGCCATCGGCCGACGTCGAGAGCCGCGAAGTGCTGTTCGTCATCGGCGGCCGCATGTGGGCCCAGTTGCGCGTGCGCCGAGCTCATGACCTCGAATGCGCAGTGACCCGCGACCACAACGACGGCGGCGACCATCTCCTTCACCAGCACCCCACCGGCGTGACCCCTCCCACGAGCGATCTCGCCATCGCTGACGTGACCGGCCCGATTGGGGACTTGGCCCAGCGCCTGGCCCGCGCCTGGCGCCGCCACGCCGCGGCGACGTTGACTCCGATCGACCACAACGGCGTGGACGAGGCGAATATCCTCAACCGCTGGCTCCTGCGGCAATGCGGACACCCGGCACTTATCGAGTGCCCCGCAAATGGCGACAGTGAGCCCGAGTGGCCGGCGCTGGCACTCCGCGCGCTCTCACTCAACGATACCGATCTGATCTTTGCCGACGCCTACCGAGGTGAAGAGACCCTCGACGACGACGCGGAGCCGCGAGAAACCGGCGAGGTCGTCGCTGCGGTGCTGTAATCCCGCGACGTGTCCATTGGCAGCAATCGTGCGACGATTGAACGCGGTAGAAACGCTCGATCCGGCGGCAAAGTCGCGGGGAATCGTGCGATGATGGCGACATTGAGACGCGACACGGTGTCTTCGTCGCTGTTCACTCATGTGGCGATAAAATAGAACCGAGCATCGGTAGGAGGTAACCCCGTGGATAGACGACGCTTCATTACGGTCACCGGCGGTGGCGCGGCCGGACTCGCGCTCGGCGGTTCGCTCCGCGCAGGCCCGGCGTTTGCCGCGCAGGGAACGACGCTCGAGTTCTGGGACACCCTGAACGCCGAGACCCGCCTGCAAGTGATCGAGCAGCTGGCCACCAGCTTCGGCGAGCAGGCGGGCGTCACCGTGCAGCATCGCGGCTGGACGCTTGATGAACTCTCAAGCACGTTGCCCCGCTCGGTGGACAGCAATCAGGCGCCAGATATCGCTCAGGTCAACAATGGCGAGGCGCTGGCGGGTCCGATGATCCGCGCGGGCCGGCTTGTCTCGCTCGCGCCCTATGCTTCCCAATATGGCTGGGATCAGCAGCTCCCGCCGGCTCTCCAGGCACGCAACATGTTCAACGAGGACGGGACGGTGTTTGGCGAGGGCCAGCTCTGGGGTGTTTCGATCGAGGCGGAGATTGTCGGGTTCTATCGCAACAAGAGCCGCTTTGAGGAGAATGGCGTCGAGGTGCCGACCACCTTCGCCGAGCTCGAGACCGCCATGCAGACACTCCTCGACGGCGGAGTCACACCCCTCGTCTTTGGGAACTCCGACGGTTGGACCGCGATCCATCTCTTCGGCAACATCCTCGGCACGATGGTCAGCCGCGAATACCTCGACGGCTTGGTCTATCGTTCGGGTGACATGTCTTTCGAGGACGACGCGATGGTCAACGCGGCCACCAAGTTCAGAGAGTGGGTCGACCGTGGCTTCCTCCAGGAGGGTTTCTCCGGCATCACCTCCGACGATGCCGCTGCGCTCTTCCAAGCCGGTGAAGGTGCCATGCTGATGCAGGGCAGTTGGCAGCTCCCGGCCGTGCTCGAAGGGTTAGGAGAGTCCGCCGGCTTCTTCCTGACGCCACCAGCCGAAGGGGGTGGCACCGCGACTCCGGCGGCGACACCATCTGGCGCGGCCACCCCAGTGGCGGCGGCGACTGCTAGTGTCCTCCACGTCGGTGGTGTCGGTATCCCCTACAGCATCATCACCGGCGCGCAAGACCCGGATGTCGCCGCCGAGTTCATCAACTCCCTGATCTCCGACGAGGCGGTCAACACGCTCCTCGACGCAGGCGTTCTGGCCGCGGCCGAGGTGCCCGCCGACAAGATTCAGGCCGCCACCGTCACGGGCGAACTCTACTCCGCCTGGAACGAGGCGCTGGCCGGTGATGCCATCGGCCACTACCTCGACTGGGCATCGCCGACGATGTACGACACGATCACCGCCGAGCTTCAGCGGCTGCTCGCCGGTGAGACCGACCCGCAAGCTTTCGCGGCCACGCTGCAACAGGACTATGCACAGTCGTTCACTGCCTGACGAGGGGATGACGTTGGCGACGCCGGAGCTACCCCGCGTCGCCGTCCGGAAGCGAGGGCTCTCGGGTTCATCCTGGGAGCCCTGGCTCTACCTGCTGCCCGGCTTGCTCATCTTCACACTGTTCGTGGTCGTGCCGGTGCTCGGCACCGTGGCGATCAGCTTCGCCAACTGGAACGGCATCGCGTGGTCGACCGCCGCGTTCACCGGCGTCGACAACTACATCACGGCCGTGACGGACTCGCTGTTCTGGGGCGCGTTCTGGAACAACCTGGTTCTCATCCCGTATTTCGTCATCCTTCCGGCCATCCTCGGTTTGATCCCGGCCACCGTCGTCCATCAGATGGGAGTCCGTGGCGCGGCGGCCTTCCGGGCCGGACTCTTCCTCCCCTACATCATGCCCGGCGTGCTGATCGGCGTGGTCTGGCGCTGGCTGCTCAATCCGGTCTTCGGACCGGTCAACGCGGTGCTGGAGCGGCTCGGGCTGCCCACACCGAGCTGGCTCGGCGACTTCACGCTGGCCCTGCCGGCCGTCGGCATGATCGGCGCTTGGGCCGCTTATGGCTTCTGCTTCGTCATCTTCCTCGCCGGGATGCAGAAGATTCAGCCCGACCTCTACGAAGCGGCGCGTCTCGACGGCGCCAACCCGTTCCAGGAGTTCACCGCCGTCACGCTGCCTGGTCTGCGCCGCGAGATCGCGGTTGTCCTTTCGGTCAATCTCATCAACGCCCTTCGCGCGTTCGACGTGATCCGGGCCACTACCGATGGCGGGCCGGGCCGGGAAACCGAAGTCGTGGCGCTTTACATGATCGACACTGCGTTCGGCGCCAAGCAAGTGGGGTACGGCGCGTCCATCGCCGTACTGCTGGCGGTGACGACGCTCGTGTTGTCGCTCCTCGTGTTGCGCCTGTTCGGAGAGCGCGATGGTTAAGCGTGCGCCGGTCTATCTGCTGCTGATCCTCGGTGTGGTGGTCGCCATCGCCCCCTTCGTGGTCACCGTCCTCGCCTCGTTGAAGACGACAGTCGAGTTGGTCCAGGGTGTCTTCTCCTTGCCGGAGACGCCACAATGGGAGAATTACCGGACCGCCTGGACCGACGGCAACATGGATCGGTTTTTCGTCAACAGCGTTATCGTCGCGGTCGGCGTCGTCGTTCCCTCGATTCTGCTCTCTGCGATGACGGGCTACGCCTTCGCCCGCTTTCGTTTTCGCGGCTCCAATCTGCTCTTCGGTTTCTTCCTGCTCGGCCTCGTCGTCCCCTTGCAGGCGATGGTAATCCCGCTTTTCTACCTGATGCGGTCACTCCACCTGCTGGATAGCCTGTGGGCGCTGATCCTGCCGCAGATCGGGTTGAGCCTCTCCTTCGGTACTCTCCTGATGCGTCAGGCGTTCCTGACCGTGCCGCGGGAAATCGTCGAAGCCTCGATCGTCGACGGCGCCAGCTCGTGGAACACGCTTTGGCGAATCCTCTTCCCACTCTCGCGGCCGATGGTCGGCACGCTGGCCCTGATGTTCTTCATCTGGACGTGGAACGAGTTCCTGCTGCCGCTGGTCGTCAATATCGACCCGAACTATCACACCCTCCCGGTCGGGCTGCTCTACTTCCAGCAGCGCTGGACCTCGGACATCCCAGTCATCGCTGCCGGCTCGACCATCATCTTCCTCCCACTGACGGTCATTTTCTTGCTCTTCCAGCGGCAACTGATCCGCGGGATCACGGCGGGCGCGGTCAAGGGCTGAGCCTTAATGCTGGCGCAAACCGGCGACGTATGGTTCGATTGTGTCCGCTGCGGTTACCAGCGCTCGGAAAGGATCAATCCAATGCACATCGGGCGGTATCGACGTCTCATCTCCATCGTTACCCTGCTTACCCTCTTCGCGGGACACGGTGCGGTGGCGGCGCAAACGAGCGCCACGCCTGGCGCCAGTCCGGTCGCCAGTCCGGTCGCCAGTCCTGTCGCCGCGCGGGAGCCGACTGGGCCAGCCGATCTCGACGTGCTCTTTATCGGCGCCCACCCCGACGACGAGGCGGGTCGCCTCTCGACCTATGGGCAGTGGAACGAAAACCACAACGCCCGCGTCGGCGTCATCACGATCACCCGCGGCGAAGGCGGTGGTAACGCCGCCGGTACCGAGGAAGGGCCGGCGCTCGGGTTGCTTCGCGAAGCCGAGGAACGGCGCGCGGTCGGCCTCGCTGGGATCGAGCGCATCTACAACCTCGACAAGGTCGACTACTACTACACGGTCAGCGCGCCCCTCACCGAAGACGTGTGGGGATACGAATCGACCCTCGAGCGTGTTGTCCGCATCGTGCGGGAGACAACGCCTGAGGTGGTCGTCACCATGAACCCGTCGCCGACTCCAGGCAACCACGGGCATCATCAAATGGCGGCGAGGCTGGCAATCGCCGCAT
>JACDBO010000108.1 GCA_013694885.1 Chloroflexia bacterium
ACGCCCACATCGACCTCGCCTGGCTCTGGCCGCTGGCCGAGACGCGGCGCACGATTCGGCGCACGGTCTCGTCAGTCCTGCGGTTGATGGATCAGTACCCGGACTTCACGTTCAACCAGTCGTCGGCGCAGGTTTACGCCTGGCTGGAGGAGGACGACCCTACCCTCTTCGAGCGGGTGCGGGCGCGTATTGCCGAGGGACGGTGGGAGGCGGTCGGCGGCTCGTGGACGGAACCGGACTGTCAGGTGACAGGAGGCGAGGCGTTCGTCCGCCAACTCTTCTACGGTCAGCGGTACGTTCAGGAGCGATTCGGCATCCGCAACCGGGTCGCCTGGCTGCCCGATGTCTTCGGCTTCTCCGGGGCGATCCCGCAGCTGCTGCGTGGCGCGGGGATTGATGCCTTCTTCACCACCAAGCTGAACTGGAACGAGTCGAACACGTTTCCGTACGACCTCTTCGCGTGGGAGGGGATCGACGGCAGCCGCGTTGTGGCCCATTCGTTCCTCAATCCCAGCCCGGCCCACGGCTACAACGGCAATATCGCGCCACAGGACACGCTTCACACCTGGAAATCGTTCCGCGGCAAGCGGCAGCACGACCAGACGATGCTGGCCTTCGGCTGGGGTGACGGCGGTGGCGGCCCGAGCGAGCAGATGCTCGAGCAGTACGCACGGATCAAGGACTATCCGGTGTTGCCGCGCTTGTCGATGGGCAAGGTCGAGGAGTTCTTCGCAGACCTGACCAACCTGCCGGCGGAGGATCTGCCGGTCTACGTCGGCGAGCAGTACCTGGAGTTGCATCGGGCCACGCTGACCACGCAGGCGCTGACCAAGCAGCTCAACCGCGCGGCCGAACACCGCCTGGGTGAGGCCGAGGCGTTCGCGGCGCTGGTCGGCGGCAACTACCCCCACGCGGAGCTCGACGACGCCTGGAAAACGCTGCTGCTGCACCAGTTCCACGACATTCTGCCCGGCTCCTCGATCCACGAGGTCTACGAGGACACCCACCCTGCGCTACGCGGCGTCATCGCAACCGCGACGCGCATCCGCGACGACGCCCTGGCGACGATCGCGGGCGGTGGCACGGGAGGCTCCGCAGTCGGGAACGCCGGTCTCGAACCACAAACGCTCACCGTGCTGCTCCCTGAGGGCGCCGGTCCGGTCGCAACGAGCGAAGGGCGGCCGGTGCCGATGCAGGCGGTCGAGGGCGGGATGCTGGCCCACGCGCCCGAGCGTAAACTGGACGGGCTCTCGGTTCTCAACCTCGCCGCTATCGAAGAGGACGACACCGCGCCGGTCGACTCGGTGACGGCTATGATCGATACGGACCATGCCGTGATCGAGAATGCCCTGCTCCGCGTTGAGATCGGCGGCGACGGGACATTGCATCGGGTTCTCGACAAGCATATGGACCGAGATGCCCTCGTCGGGCGCGGCAATCAGCTATGGGCCTACATCGACCGCCCGCGCTCGTGGGACGCCTGGGACATCGATGAGACCTACGAGCAGGCCGGCGAAGAGATCGCAACCGTCGATGCCGTTGACCTGGTCGAGGAGGGGCCGCTGCGTGCCGCCGTCCGCGTCCGCCGAACCTGGCGTTCGACGACCATAACCCAGACATACCGGCTGCTCTCCGGTTCGACGCGGCTCGACATCGTGAGCGAGATCGACTGGCACGAGCGGTTGATGCTGCTGCGGGCGCGCTTCCCAGTCAACGTCCATGCCCACGAGGCGACGTTCGAGACGATGTACGGTGTCGAGCATCGCCCCACACACCGCAACACGACCTGGGAGCGGATCCGATTCGAAGTCAGCGCGCACCGTTTCGTCGATCTCTCGGAACCGGGCTACGGTGTCGCACTGCTGAACGACAGCAAGTACGGTCACAGCGTCCTCGGCCAGACGATCGGCATCAGCCTCGTTCGCGGGCCGCTCTACCCAGACCCACTTGCCGACGAGGGCGCTCACCGGTTCACCTACAGCCTCTTCCCGCATCGCGGCACCTGGGTCGAGGCGGGCGTTACCCACCAGGCACGCGCCCTCAACAGCCCACTCGTCGCGGTGCCAGCGGCCACGGATGCCCACAAAAGCGACCCGTTCGTCACGATCCACGGGCTTGATCTCGCCTTCGGCGCCCTCAAACGCGCGCACGACCGCGACGCCCTGGTGGTGCGCGTCTATGAGCCGCATGGCGCTCGCGGCAGGGCGACCCTGTCGTTCAGACCGGTGATTCGCTCCGTCCGCCGCGTCAACCTGCTCGAAGAGGAGCTCGATGATGGGCAATTGCCAGTTTCGAACCAGGCTGTCGAACTGGACGTGCGCCCGTTCGAGGTCATATCGCTGCTCATCGAGGTATAGCGCGCCAGGCGTGCCAACGGATCGTTGACGCGGGTCGTCGCGGTGTGGCCCAGGCACACCTACTGGAATGGCCGGAACCGTCAGGCGATCACCGCTTGCACCGCGGAGACGGCGCGCTCGCAGTCATTTCGGGAAACGTCGAGGTGCGTGACCGCGCGAACCACGCTGCCCTGCCCACGACCGCTCATCCGGACGCCGTGGGCCATCAGCCGCTCGTTGAGCTCGGCGGCCGTGATGCCGAGCGAGCCGACATCGAAGAAGAGGATGTTGGTCTCGACCGGGCCGTTCACCAGCTCGATGCCGGGGATCGCCGCCAACCCCGCTTCGAGCAGCTTGGCGTTGGCGTGGTCCTCGGAGAGTCGATCGACATGGTGTTCAAGCGCGTAGGTGCCCGCGGCGGCGATGATCCCGGCCTGCCGCATGGCCCCGCCGAATAGGTGCTTGAAACGCCGCGCCTCGTCGATGAATGCCGCCGCACCGGCCAACACGGCGCCGACCGGCGCGCCGAGTCCCTTGGAGAGGTCAATCCAGACGGTATCGACGTGCGACGCGAACGCTGTAGCTGGCTGTCCGCTGGCGACGACCGCGTTCATCAACCGTGCGCCGTCCATATGCAGCGCCACTTCGTGCTCGTCGGCCAGGTCGCGTAGTTCGGCGAGCCGTTCCAGATCCCAGACGGCGCCGCCACCCATGTTGGTCGTGTTCTCGACCGAGATCAGGCTGGTGCGCGAACTGTGCGTGCCGCCGGGGTCGAGCAACGGCCGAATCTGCGCCGCCGTGAACCGGCCGCGGACCGCCGCGACCGGTCGCAGCAGCACGTTCGCCAGCACCGCCGGTCCGCCCGCCTCCGCGATGACGGGGTGCGCGAATTGATCGAGGATCACCGCGTCGCCCCGCCGGCAGTGGACGGCGAAGGCAATGGCGTTGCACATCGTGCCCGAGGGCAGAAAGAGCGCGGCCTGCTTGCCAGTCAGCGCCGCGACCTGCTCTTGCAGTGCGTTGACTGTTGGATCCTCGCGAATCTGCTCGTCACCGACCGGCGCCTCGGCCATGAACCGCCGCATCGCCGCCGTCGGCCTCGTCGCCGTATCGCTGGACAGATCGATCATCAGTGTTGCGTCTCCTTGCTGGTTCTCTGTGATTCCGCCGGCGGCCGCACCGGAAGTCGCGCCGATTGTACGCGCAGTTCGCGGGTATACTTTCGGTGAAGCGGGCGCCCCACGCTAAACGCCCTTCCGCTTACGCCCTCCCCCGGGACGATCTCCTGTATGCGTT
Organism: Chloroflexia bacterium; assembly: GCA_013694885.1. Taxonomy (GTDB): domain Bacteria; phylum Chloroflexota; class Chloroflexia; order Thermomicrobiales; family UBA6265; genus JACDBO01. The sequence continues at coordinate 3,633 of JACDBO010000108.1, forward strand.
CGTTCATTTTGCGGTTTCTCGGTTTCAGCCGCGACATCAAGCTCTTTCTTTTCTATAGCCTCCTCGCCAATATCGGCTTCGGTGTCTATCAACTCATCTTCAACCTCTACCTCTATGAGCTGGACTTCCGCGAGGATGCCATCGGCCTCTTCAGCGCGATCCAGACGCTGGCGATGGCCGGCACCGCGATCTCGCTCGGCATGCTGCTGCGCCGGTTCGGCACGTGGCGATGCATCGCCGGCGGGGTCGCGATCTACGGCGTCGCCTGTCTCGGACTGGCGCTCTCGAGTGCCGGCTGGCTGATCGCGCCGCTCTCCGCGCTGGCCGGCGTCGGCATGGCGTTCATCTTTACAACGACGATGCCGTTCCTGATCGAGTGGGCGCGCTACGACCAGCGGGCCGAGGCGTCGGCCGTCGCTTTCTCGGTCATCGCCCTGGCCGCCACCCTCGGCGCCTTGATCGGCGGTGTCGCGCCGACGTTGCTGGCGGCACTCCCCGGCGTCGAGTCAGGAAGCGCCGGTGCATTCCGGGCTGTGCTGCTCGTCGGCACCGTGGTGACCTTCTGCGGACTGGCGCCGCTGCTGCGAATGGGCGACGTGCGTCGGGGCAAGCCGGTTGCCGCCCATGATGCCGCTGACGTGACTGAGAGCCCCGCCGATCGCCGGCAGTCCCGACGCGACTTGGTCGTCTTTGTCGCGGTCGGCGGGTTGATGGCGCTCGGCGCCGGTATGGTCGTTCCGTTCTACAACGTCTACCTGTTCACGCTCGGCGCCTCGGCCCGTGATGTCGGCTTCGTTTATGCCTTGGGCGGGCTGGCCGCCGCTGTCTGTGGACTCTGGGCGCCGGCCCTCTCTCGCCGGCTCGGCTCGCTCCAGGCCGTCCTGGTCGTCCGCAGCGCCGGGGTACCGATCTACCTGCTGCTGATCCTGGTGCCGTCCTACGGGATCGCCGTGTTCGCCCATCTCGTGCGGCAGACGAGCATCGCGATGGCCTGGCCGATCGACTCCACCTTCATCGCCGAGGTACTGCCGGCGCGCCACCGCGCCGCGATCTTCGGTTGGCGCTCCGGCGCGTGGAACCTTGGCTGGTCGGTGGCCAGTCTGGCCGGCGGCTGGCTCATCGTCGTCGGTGGCTACAATTGGCCGTTCCTCGGCTTCACCGTCTTCTCGTTGGCTGCCGCGGCTGTCTACTATCTCTATTTCGGTCGGCATCCGAAGGTGCGTGCCGGCGACGTGCCGTCCGCCCTTCCGCGGCATCGACGCGCGCGCGCCGCCGCGGCGAGTCCCGACGTGGCCGTCGACCGGGAGGAGGAAGCACCTGGCTGAACGAACCCGGCCCATCCGGCGTCGAGCCGGGGTTATCCGTTGCTGGTGTATGACTCGTCCCGCTCCCTCGTGCCGGAGCGAGGCCGGGGCCAGCGGCGCAGGCGGCGGCGGCGGCGCTCCGCCTGCTGGTCAGCGTCCGGGGAGCGGGTGTTGCCGAGCAGGGTCCGCAGGCGCTCGCCGACCGGGCGGGGCGCGGTCATGATCGTCGCGTAGTCAGACGCCGAGGCCACCGGGCCGACGTCGTGCCCCTCCCGCTCTTCGAGCTCGTGGCGGTGCCTCATGACCCACAGGTAAATGTCCGCCTCAGTGTAGGCCGGGAAGGCTTCCAGCACGCCGCGGTCACGCACCACCCGCACGATCGGGAGGTAGATGTAGGTGTACCAATCGTTTGCCGCCTCGGGCACCGTTGCGCCTCGGCCCCAGATCGATGAGAGCCAGCGTCGGTGGAGCTCGATCTGCTCGAAAATCTCGTCGTAGCGGCCGAGGGCGGTCGGGCGGATATCGTGCTCGGGCTGGAGCTGGTCGAGGTCGGTCTTGCGCAGAAACTCGCCGTACTCCGCTTGCAACAGCAGCTCGGTCGGCGCCATCCGGGAACTGAGCGGGGCGCGGACGTGCCCCTCGATGACCTCGGCGTCGATGAACTCGACTCCCCGCTCCCGCGCCACTGAGACGCGGTGGTTGCCGTCCTTGACGAAGTAGATGTCGCCGACCTTGTAGAGCTGGATCGGTGGCAGCCGGACATCCTCGTAGTAGGCACGGTCGATGTTCTGCCACCGGCCGCGGGTGGCGGCGCGGCGCGGCAGGAAGGCGCGGTCGAAGTCCTGAAATCGATCCATGCTGCCGACGATCTGGCGCACCGGCACGGTCTGCATCCCGCGATAGCTCTCCGTCTCGGGCGAGAGCCGGCGGCGTAGCTCGTGGAACGGCAGCAGATCGTTGCGCCGGCCACGCATCGCCGCCAGCAAATCATGGAGAAACGCCTTGTGCCGCGCACGCTCGAAGTCGGTGCGGAGTTGGTCTTCCATGCGTGAGGTTCCTTCAGGCGGGACGCTCCACTTCGACCCCCGTCTGTTCCGGCGCGGCGGTTTGGACCACCGGCGCCGCACCATGTCGGCGGGAGCGACCATTCAGGGCGTCGAAGCGAAGGGTCAGACGCTGGTAGGGGTAGACATTGATCACGTCCGTCGCTAGGTATCGACGGCGGGACGGCCGCGAGCGGTCGTAGAGATGGACGTGGCCGTGGAGTTGGTAGGCTGGCAGAAACCATGCCAGGAACCGCCGCATCGCGACGAATCCTCGGTGCGCGACATCTCCCTGGTCGTTGACATCGCGCGGTGGCGCATGCGTGACGAGCACGTCGAGCGCGCGGCCGTGCCGGAGGCGGTTCCAGAGCAGCCGCGGGGTCATCCTCAGGATCATGGTCATCATCTGCGGCTCGGTGTACTGCACCGGTTCATGCTCGGAGTAGCGGGGCGAACCCGGCAACCCGGCGATGATGAGTCCCGTCCCCAGATCGTGCACCACCCGGCCGCCAAGGTCAATGCAACCCGCCGGATGGCGGGGGATACCCCGCTCGCCGGCACGTGTCAACTCCTCGGCGTGATTGCCGAGGACATAGTAGACGGGTCGGTTCAAGGCATCGCTGAGGAATTCGAGATACGTCGCCGGAAGATCCCCACACCCGATTACGAGGCGGACATCGCCCATCCGCTCCTTGATCGAGGGGCTGTAGATACGCTGGTCAACCTCGTCGGAGACGGCGAGGATGTCGATATCCATCGGCGGTCCAGGTTCAGCCGCGACGGCAGCTGTGAGGGCGACACTGCACGAAGCCACCGTCGCCAATCATAGTCGAATCTCCCGCCGCTCCAATAGGAAACGGCCCGGGCGACTTGGCGATCGCCATGGGCCGTTTCCAACCAGAGTGAAAGTGCCTGGGTGCGCACGCCGGCGGGCTGGCCGGACGGGTCAGATCCCGAGTCGCACCCAGCGCGGGAGAAGTCCAGGAAGGTCGCGAT
>JACDBO010000113.1 GCA_013694885.1 Chloroflexia bacterium
GACCGAGACCGCGCGCACCCGGGTTCGCCCTTCGACTTCCTCGAACGTCAGCGTCTCCAGCGAGACGTGACCCGGCGCCCCCTCGAACTCGAACGTCTGGACGATCCTGTCCAGCGACGGCGTGCCGTGGAACACGCCGTGGAACCCGTACTCTGCCCCGTCAGTGTCCCGGTGGATGTAGCGCCAGGTGCCGCCATCCCGCGGCTCGAAGCGATCGATAGTCATCGTCAGCCGGCGCGGGCCGAGCCACTGCACGAGCAGCTCCGGATCGGTATGGGCGCGGAAGAGAAGCTCGGGCGGTGCGTTGAACTCCCTGGCGATCACGATCTGCTGGACTCCCGGTTCGGCGATGATCTCCGTCGTTCCCATCATGTCGTCCTTTCCGATGCAGCGCATCGCTACGGTCGGTCGGTGCGGTCCTCTTGCACGGTCGCCAGCAGCGCGTCGAGCCGCTCGAAACTCTCGTCCCAATACTCCCGGTAGCGAGCCAGCCAGGCAGTCGCCTCCCGCAGCGGCTCCGCTTCGAGGTGGCTGAGGCGGGCGGTCCGCCGGCGGCGGCGCGAGATGAGCCCGGCCCGCTCGAGCACCTTGAGGTGCCGGGAGATGGCCGGCTGCGACACCCGGAAGGGCGCGGCGAGCTCGGCGACGTTGGCGTCCCCCTCGGTCAGCCGCAGCAAGATCGCGCGGCGGGTGGGGTCGGCGAGCGCCCCGAACACGGCGCTCAGCGGGTCACCAGACATCCATATCCACCTCCATAATACTTCTGTTCAATAATAATATGGTTATATTACGCGCCGCACACAACGCTGTCAAGGGCCCCGTCGGCGGGATCATCGCCCGCGTGCCGCCAACCCGATAACGCACTCCATCTAGACATCGATGGTGCGGCGGGGTGCGGCGCCGGGCGTGGGTCGGCGGCGGCGCATCCAGATGCCGTGCCGGCCGGTGCCGTAGTAGTCGCGGGCGAAGCCGGTGCGGACAAACCCTTCTCGCGTGTAGAGCGTCTGCGCCCCTTCGTTGTGCTCCTCAACGATCAGCTCGATCTCGTCCGCCGGCAGCGCCGCGGTCACGGCGCGCAGCAACGCGGTGGCGATACCCCGGCGACGCGCGACCGGATCGACGGCGATGTTGACGATCCGCACGCTGCCTCCCTGGCGGTCGGCGATACAGCAGCCGCGCACCTCGCCGGTGCGCCCATCGCGCGCCACGAGAAACGTCACCGTCGGCAGCAGCCACAAGAAGACCAGCGCCGAGAAATTGTAGGCCAGCCCTGGCCGGAAGGCCCGCCGCTGCATCCGCGCCACGCCCCACAAGTCACGCCACCGCGCCCGCGCGACAGTCGCGGGGACCGGCGGGTCGCTCGTGGCAGCGGTCGGTTCGCTCATCCCGTCATGCTACCAAGCGGTGAAGAACGAGGTGGCGCATCACCACCCCATCACCCTCTCGACAGTTTGAACATCGTTCAGCAAACCTATTGACATTCAGGTCCGGCGGCGCTATGCTCTCCCTGTTGAAGACTTGAACGATGTTCAGGAGGTTGATGGATGTTAGAGACCGAGCAACTCAGTGGCGCCGCCGCCCGCCGCCAGCGGAGCCGGCAGGAGATGCGGACCGCGATCCTCGACGAGGCCCGGCGCCTGATCGATGCCGCCGGAGTCGACGGTGTGACGATCCGCGCCATCGCCCGCGCCATCGGCTATACGCCCGGCGCCCTCTACGAATACTTCGACTCGAGAGAGGCGATCATCAAGGCGCTCTACTTCGAGGGCGCCGGAGGGCTCGGCGGCCACTCCGAAGCGACCCTCGCCGCACTGCCCGAGGATGTCTCCCCCGCCGCGGCGATGCTCGCGCTCGGCCATGCCTATCGCGCCTATGCCCTCGAACACGCCGAGCTCTACCGGTTAATCTTCGGCGGTCTCAAGGAACTGCCGCCTCCGCCGCCGGTCGCCAACATCGAGGATCAGGCGGGCGGCTTCGGCACCCTGGTCCGCGTCGCCCGCCGGGGCATCGAGGCGGGGGTGTTCATCGTGCTGCCGCCGCCGGTTATCGCCGTCACGGCCTGGTCGGCGGTCCACGGCTTCGTCTCGCTCGAACTGAGCGGCCACGTCACCGGCGGCGACGGACCGGGGATGCCGCCGCCCTCGGCGGAGGCGGGGCGCCAACGCCGCGACCAGCTCTTCGATGCACTCTTGCGGATGGTCCTGTTCGGTCTCCTCCGTGACGAGGAGCGGAGGGCAGCCACCATGACCTGAACCGCTCCGCACGGCCGGATCGCCGCGAGCCGGCTCCGCCCACCGCCTATCTCTCCTTAATAGAGCGTCAATCACTCGACACGCGAGTCGTCGTTATCATCGGGTCCAGCCCGGAGCCGGACCCGCTGGGAGGAATGTGCCATGTTTGCTTCGTGGGGTCGTGGATTGGCGGCGCACCGGCGCCTCGTGGCGCTGCTCGCCGGCGTCTCGCTCGTCCTGGCAATCGTCGGGATGGT
>JACDBO010000348.1 GCA_013694885.1 Chloroflexia bacterium
TCTGGGGACTGAAGTGATTCCTCCACTCCCCTCACCCCCTAGCCAATCAGCAGCGATTCGCCGCCGTCGATCCAGACTTCGGTGCCGGTGATGTGGTCGGCATCGTCGGAGAGCAGAAACGCGATCAGCCGCGCCACTTGGTCGGGTGTGCCCGGTCCGCCGGCCAGCGGGTGGTTGCCTTGCGGGAACTCGACGGGAATGCGCACCCGCTCGATGTTGCGCCGCTCGGTGTTGTCGTCGATCGCCGTCGTGATTGCACCGGGGCAGATCACGTTGACCCGGATGCGGTCGCGGGCAAGTTCCAGCGCGGTCATCTTGGCGAAGGCCACCTGACCGGCCTTGCTGCACGAATAGGCGGTCGCCCCGGTGTTGCTGAACGTCCGCGTGCCGTTGACCGAGGCGGTGACGACGACCGCGCCGCCCCGCCGCCGCAGCAGCGGCAGCGCCAGCTTGACAGTGAGAAAAGTCCCGGTCAGGTTGGTCGCCAGGGTGTGCTCCCACTCGGCCAGGGTCAGCTCGTCGAGCGGCGCATGCACCCCGTTGATCCCGGCGTTGGCGACGACCATGTCCAGCCGGCCCCACCGCCGCTCGACCTCCCCGTAGGCGGCCGTCAGCGCCGCCTCGCTCCGCACATCGGCGACAAGCGCCAGCGCCTCACCGCCGGCGCCCTCGATGCTCGCCACCGTCTCCCGCACATTCCCCTCGTCGTGGGAGAGCACGCCGACGTTCGCCCCCCGCCGCGCCAGCTGAATCGCCGCTGCCCGCCCGATCCCGGTTCCCGCCCCGGTCACCACCGCCACCCGCGCCCCGAAGGACTGAACACCAGGGACTGAGGCCCGAGTTGGTTCCTTCGCTCCCTCCACCTCGTTCACCCCCTCATCCAATCATCAGCGACTGGCCAGAGCCGCCAGGTTCCGCCCCAATCCTCGGGGAAGACCTCCACTGCCGCGCAGTCCGCATACCGCCAAACGGAGGACCGAGGATCGAGGGCCGAGGAAATGATCAGTTATTGAGTGGCCCCCACAATTGTCATTTTCGAGCCGCGGGAGGCAGCGAGAAATCTCTCGTTGAAGGCCAACCCCGCCCGATCCACCAAACTCGCCTCAACCGCACGCGAGTTACGGAACCACCGAGCTTCGGAACATCTCGGCGGACCTCCTGTCCTGTCCGACTCGATCGTGCGGCTCGCACATGCCAGACAAAAAACAACGTAGTTACGTAGTAGCGATCTCCCCGCATGAGTGCTCCTCCTCTATCGCCAAAGCCAATCGAAGCCATGCGAACTCCGGCAAATCTGCGCGGCGAACGGCCCCACCTCATCAAGAGAACGTTGTGGTGATGCCAGCGGCAAGAGCATCATGATTTCAGGGGTGATACCATGGCGCCATGAGACGGACAACGATCATAGCCACCGACGAGTTGCTCCAGCGGCTTCGCCAGATTGCGATCGAGCGGCGCATCTCGCTCGCCGCGCTCATCCGCGAGGCATTGGAGGAAAAGGCTCAGCACCACCGTCCACGCCCACGCAGTCTGGGCATCGGTGACTCCGGCCACACCGACACCGCACGGCGGGCGGGCGACGAGCGCCCCGTACCTCGATAACCATCACTGATAACCATCACTGATAACCATCACTGTACGCAGCCTTGATCCTTGACGCTGGATCACCGCCACTTCAGCCTCATGCGGCCACGGCACGTCGACGCCCTGCACCTCGTGCCCGGCTGATCCAACTCCGGCAGCTCAAGCACGCCGCACAGGGAACCAGCCTGCCCTGGCGATTGTAGAGAGTACCGAGCAGAGCCGCGCCGGCGGAAGCGCTCAGTCCCAAGTCCTGAATCCTGAGGATCGCCACTGGACGAATCCGAGCTGGTCTCCCGGGCCAAGAGCGGGGAGGTGGCCGCCTACGAGGAGCTCCTACGGCGTTACCAGCGGCTTGCCTTTCGCGTCGCCTACGTCATCTCCGGCGATACCGACGAGGCGGAGGATGTGGCGCAGACCGCCTTCGTCAACGCCTGGCTCGCCTTGTCACGCTTCCGCGCCGGGGCGTCGTTCCGGCCGTGGCTGCTGCGCATCGTCGCCAACGAGGCGAAGAACCGGGGCATGGCCGCCGCCCGTCGTCGCCGCTTCGTCCTCGCCCTGGCCGCCGACGAAGCGCACCGGCCGCTGGTGGCCGATCCGCCCGACGCCGCCCTGGTCACGGCGGAGCGGAGCGAGTGGCTCGTCGACCACCTCAACCGGCTGCGCGAAGCGGATCGGACGGTGCTCACGCTGCGCTACGCCCTCGACCTCCCGGAAGCGGAGATCGCCGCGGCACTCGGCTGCCGCCGCGGCACCGTCAAGTCCCGCCTCCACCGCGCGCTCGGCCGCTTGCGCGCCCAGATCACGACTGATCAGGCGTCGGACGATGGGGCAAACCCCGCGCGAGGAGGCGACCTCCCATGACCGAACCACGGACGTCAACCGACGATCTGGAGCAGCGCCTGAGCCATCTCCGACACCACATCGCCTTCCCACCGACGCCAGACCTCGCCGCGAGCGTGCTCGCCGAGATCGATCGCCGGCGCACCATCCCGACGGGCGGCGCGCACCGATCACATCGCTGGGCGCTGGCCGGTGTGGTCGTCGCCCTCGTCGTCGCCCTGCTCGCCGTGCCGAAGACGCGCGCGGTCGTGACCGATTGGCTCGATCTCCCCGGCGTTCGGATCGTGCTCATCGACGACGCGCCGACGGGAACTATGCCGCCGCCGAGTGCCGTCGGCATGACGCTCCTCCTGGGCGAGCGCGTGACGCTGGCCGGCGCGGCGGCCGAAGCACCCTTCGCGATCCGCCTTCCCGCTGGCGACTCGCTCGGCGCGCCGGACGAGGTCTACGTCCGCCACGTCGAGGGCGGCGCGCTCATCAGCCTGCTCTACCTGCCGCGCTCCGGCCTCCCCGAGATCGGCGAGACGGGCGTCGGCGCGCTGCTGATGCAGTTCCAGACGGAAGAGGATGTCCAGCTCCTCCTCAAGAGCGTCATGGGGTCGGGCGATGTGCTCCCGGTGCGAATCGGCACCGCCGCCGGCTACTGGGTCGCTGGCGGCCGGCTCACCGTCGTCGCGCCCGATCCCTCCCAACCGGTCTTCAACGAGACGGACGCTCGCTCGACCGGGAACGTCCTGCTCTGGGCCGAGGGCGGCGTCACCTACCGCCTGGAGACGGCGCTCGACCGCAACGCGGCGATTGCCCTGGCCACGAGCCTGCCGCCTCTTGTCCTGACGCCCACGGTGTCGATGAACTGGGGCGAGGGTGCGGGTTCCGATCGTGCGATGAGAGCGATGGACCGCCCGCGTTGCGGGGTCGGAAGAAGGAGCGCCACATGGGGTGTTTGGTACCGTTGCTGCGCCGCATACTCATGGGATGGGTGATCGCCAAGGCGCTCGCCTGGTTCCGGCGGCGTCAAAGCCGCGACATCCAGTAGACGCGCGGATGCGCTCAGATGCGCTATACACGGTGCCTCAGCGCGTCTGCAAAGCGTCCGATCAGGCCCAAAACCCATGCGAGGTTGTCGTATTTGCTCGTCGGTTGTAAGGTTAAGAGTGCTCGGATGATCGAGCGGGGCTCGCCGCAACGATGGTTGATGCCTCTAACAGCTCTACGTAGCAGGACGAAAAGACCGATATGCCTAACGGAACCATCAAGACGATCCGCGCCGAACGAGGATTCGGCTTCATCAGCCCGGAGGGGGACAACCGCCGCGGCGATGACCTCTTCTTCCACGCGTCGGCCGTCCAGGACGTCACTTTCGACGAACTTCAGGAAGGCCAGCAGGTCAGCTTTGATGAGGAGCCCGACCCGCGCGATCCGCGCCGTCAGCGCGCGGTCCACGTCCGCCTCGTCGAGGACTAGACGGGCTCCCACCGCGACCCCGTCCCGGTGATCGCTACAGCATCGACATTTCCTCATCGAAACCGCTGAGTTCGATGAGGAAATGGGTTGCCCCACACACGGGCACGAGAGGCAGAGAGATCGACACGTTCGTCGACCTCTCTGCCTTTTCTGTGTCCATCTCGCTCCGCCTCCTTCACCCGCACAGCCCACTCGTGGGAACCACCGAGCCGTCTCGCATGTAGAGGTACAGACGGCCCGGCAGCGTGGGCTGCCCCGGTGCGCCGTCACCGCGGGAAAGGAGTCGGAGTCATGAAGGGTCGCATCGGAGTCGTGGCGTTCGTGGTATTGCTCGCGGTCGGTGTGGCGCCCCCCGCCTCGGCCGGCGGCTGGGCAACGGTCGAGCTCGACGCCTGGCCGGCCAAGGTCGTCGCCGGCAAACCGCTCACGATCGGGTTCCAGGTCTTGCAACACGGCGAACAGCCGGTGGCGGGCGCTCTGCCACGCTTGACGGCAACGCACCGGACCAGCGGCGAGCGCCTCCACGCCGACGGCACGGCCGATGGCGCCGCGGGGCACTACCGCGTGACCGTGACGTTCCCGGTGGCTGGCGCCTGGAAGTGGAGCATTGCCAGCTCCTCAGCCCCATCCGTCACCGCCTTCGAAGCGCTCGATGTCGCGCTGCCACCGCTCGCGGCCAAGCCCGAGCGGGCGTCGATCTGGAAAGATCGGTCCCATTACCCGGGCCGGGGTGCCGGGATCGCCGCGCCCAGCGCCAAGAGCACGGTCAAGATCACGATCCATGACGGCGGGTTCGCGCCAGCGCGGGTCGAAATCCCACGCGGAGCGACGGTCGAGTGGTCGAACACCGGGATCATGCCGCACCAAGTGATGGGCACCGACCTCGCCTTCGACGACTCCAACCTGCTGCGGACGAACGAAACCTTCACCCGGAGCCTGAATGAGCCGGGTACCTATACCTACCTCTGCGGTCCGCACCAGGCCATGATCGGCACGATCGTCGTGACATGACGAAGGGCCGAGGAGCGAGGGCCGAGGGCCGAGTCAGTTGCGGCGGCGGAATGCTCTCAACCCGGCGCTGGCGCGCCACCCCTCTCCCGCGCACGGGAGAGGGGCCAGGGGGTGAGGGCGTTCCCACAGCAATCACACGGCTTCTGTCTTCTGTCCTCTCTCCCCTGTCCTCTGTCCTCTATCCCCTCCGGCCCCCCCGGTAATCACACTCGTCATTTCCGCGGCCGGCATCGTCGGTGATTCCTGATAGAGGTAGCAGGCGACGGCGCGGTCGGGCGCGGTGCGGAACATCGGCGGGTGCTGCTCCACGCAGACCGGCATCGTGTGCGGGCAGCGGTCGTGAAACGGGCAGAACGACTCGCCACGCGGCGTCAGGTCCGCGGTTGGCGCGTCGAGCGCCCGCTCGCCCTGCCACGGATGATCGGGGTTGGGGACCGGCACCGAGCCGACGAGCAGTTGCGTGTACGGGTGCTGCGGCTCCTGGACAATCGTCTCCACATTGCCCACCTCGGCGACGGAGCCGCGGTAGAGCACGATGATGTCCTGGCTGATCTGGTACGCCGTCGTCAAGTCGTGCGTGATGTAGACGACCGAGATGCCGAACTCCCGGTTCAGCTTCTGCAGGCTGCCCAGGATCGTCGCCCGCATCGAGGCATCGACCATCGACACCGGCTCGTCGGCGATGATCAGCTTCGGCCGCAGCAGCAGCGCCCGCGCCACCATGATCCGCTGCCGCTGACCCCCGCTGAGCTGATGCGGAAAACGCCCCAGCGTCTCCTCAGCGCGCAAGCCGACCGCGCCGAGCGACTCCTCCATCAGCGCGCGCCGCGCCCGCCGGCCGTTCGCCAGCCCGAAATTCTTGATCGGCGTGTCCAGCACATGGTCGACTTTGTAGAACGGGTTGTAGACCTCGAACGGGTCCTGAAAAATCACCTGCACGTCGCGCAGAAATGCGCGCTGCGCCTCCTTGTCGAGCTCTTGCAGGTCTGTCCCCTTGTACCGCACCACACCGCTGGTCGGCGTCACCAGACCCAGGAGCAGGCGCGCCAGCGTCGTCTTGCCGCTGCCGCTCTCGCCGACGATCGCGGTGATGCTGGGCGTCTCACCGCTGACCCGAAACGAGAAATCCGCCAGCGCCGTGAGCTGGCTCCGGTGCAGCAATCCACCGCTGAAGACCTTGGTAATGTTGTCCGCCTCGAGCAGCGCGGCGGACGCGGTTGCCGTGGGGGAGGCGCTCATGCCGACACCTCGCTTCCGTAGAGATGGCAGGCCGCCCAGTGGCCGGGCCGGTGCTCGATCAGCGTCGGCTCCTCGACCCGGCACTGGTTCATCACAAACGGGCAGCGCGTATGGAAAGGGCAACCGGCGGGCCGGTGGAGCAGCGACGGCGGCAGCCCCGGGATGCCGCGCAGGTCGCTCTTGCCTTCCAGCGACGGCAGGCTGGCGATCAACAACTGCGTGTAGGGGTGCAGCGGCTCACCGAAGAGCTCCCGCGTGGCCACCACCTCGACCAGCTTGCCGGCGTACATCACGCCGAGACGGTCGACCGCCTGCGCCATCAGCCCCATATCATGCCCGATCAGGATCACCGCCGCGCCCAGCTCCTCCTGCACGCGCTTCAGCGTGTCGATCACCTGCCACTGCACCACCACATCGAGCGCACTGGTCGGCTCGTCGGCGACGATCACCTTCGGTTGCAAGCTGATCGCGATCGCGATGCAGACGCGCTGCTTCATGCCGCCGCTCAACTCGTGCGGGAACATCTTCGCCACACCGGATTTGAGTCCGACTCTCTGGAGGAGATCGGCGATGTGGCTGGCAGCCTCGGCGTCGCTCAGGCGCACCCCGTGGTCGCGCAGACCGAGCAGGATCTGGTCCTTGATCCGCTTGACCGGGTTCAGCGAGTTCATCGCCCCCTGTGCCACCAGCGAGATCTCGGCGAGGCGCATCCGCCGCATCTGCTCCTCGCTGAGATCGAGCAAGTTCGTGTCGCCGAGGAGCACCGCGCCGTCCTCGATCTGGCCGGGTGGCCGGATCAGACGCATCAGGGCAAGCGCGATCGTCGACTTGCCGCTGCCCGACTCCCCAACGAGGCCGAAGCGCTCGCCGGCGGCGAGTCCGAAGCCGACGCCGTCGACGGCCTTCACCGGCCCGGCCGCCGTGTGGTAGTAGACCTTCAGGTCCTCGACCAGGAGCACCGCCGTCCCGTCCGCCTCCCGGTCCCGCACCACGGGCAGCCCACGCGGCACCCGCATCTTGCCGACGGCTCCTCGCGCCTCGCGCGCGCTCTTGCGGATCGAGGCCATCGCGGCGCCTCCTCTCATAAGGGACGAAAACCGGACCGATGAGCACCTGGCCCCGCCCACCGAAGTGGCCGTGACGAGGGTAGCCACCGGTGTTGACATCCCGGAAGGTGCAAACTAGACTCCCCAACATCGTAAAGCGGTTTTCCGCAAATTACTACCACAGGGGCCTCACGGGGGCGTCGGGCGCAGTGGCGGTCGATGGCCACCAGCAAACTGACCACCGCGTTCGGAATTCGGAAACGGGGTTGTCTCCCCACCTTCCGGCGTGGTCACGTTTCCATCAGGAGGACGCATCGTGGACGATCCCCGCATCTCGAAGCTGTCACGCCGGAACGTCGTCAAAGCGGGCGCCGCGCTCGCCGCCACCCCCCTCGCGGCCGGCACCGGTTTCGCCCCGGCGGCACTCGCCGCTCAGACCGGTGATCCCGCGGAAGTCGCCCGGAACCGAACCCTGATCCTGCGCTGGGGTGGCCAGGAGGGTCGCTACATCGACCACGAGCTCTGGAACGGCTACCCCGTCGGCGCCAACCACCAGAACGGCCTCGGTATTTTCTACGAGCCGCTCGCCTACTACAGCGCCTTCGCTGACGAGACCATCCCCTGGCTCGCCGAGAAGTGGGAGTACAACGCCGACTCCACGGAGCTGGTGATTACCACCCGCACCGGCATCACCTGGAGCGACGGCGAGCCGTTCAGCGCCGAGGACGTCGCCTACACCATCCAGACGCTGACCACCCTCGGCTCCTCCGTGAAGTGGAGCACCGATGTCGCGCAGTTCGTCGAGAGTGCGGTCGCCGAGAATGAGACCACGGTGCGCGTCACCTTCAAGGTGCCGGCTCCCCGCTTCTTCTACTTCATGACCTACAAGTACGACATCGGCGTCTACATGGTGCCGAAGCACATCTACGAGGGCAAGGACTGGGCGACCTTCACCGCCTACGACATCCCCAACGGGCTGCCGGTCACCACCGGACCGTGGCGGCTCGTCTTCGCCTCCCCTGACCAGAAAGTGATCGACCGCGCCGAAAGCTGGTGGGCGGTCGACGCCGGGTTGGTCGACGCGATGCCCGCCGTCGAGCGGATCGTCTATCTCCCGTTCGCCGACGAGACCCAGGTCGCCCAGCAGTTGATCCAGAACCAGGTCGACTGCGCGCTCGACCTGCGCCCCTTCACGATGGAGACGATCCTCCAGCAGAACCCGGCGATCATTACCCACTCCGGCACGGAGCCGCCCTACGGCTACGTTGACTGGTGGCCGACCTCCCTCTACGTCAACAACGAGGTGCCGCCGTTCGACGACCCCGACGTCCGCTGGGCCTTGAGCTCGTTCATCGACCGCGAGCAGATCATCTCCGTCGCCTACGGCGGCGCCGGCAGCACCCATCCGGTGCCGATGCCCTCCTACCCAGGGCTGCAACCCTACGTCGAGTCGATCGCCGGTCTGCTGGAGCAGTACCCGACGCTGGAGTTCAACCCCGACAAGGGCACGAAACTCCTGACGGACAAGGGCTGGGCCAAGAACGGCGACGGCTTCTGGGAGAAGGGCGGCCAGGTTCTCAAAGTGCCGATCGGCGGGATCAACATCTTCGCGGACATCGGCCC
>JACDBO010000127.1 GCA_013694885.1 Chloroflexia bacterium
GCTCGGTGGTCCCGGCTGGCTGCTCGCCTCCGGGCAGGATCCCCGGCTGCGACGGCTGGCACCCGAGCTGGCCGGGATGCGATCCGACCCGATCGACGGGCTCGCCCCCGCCGGGGGGAGCAACGCCGCGGCGGCGGCGGCGCAGCCGCTGGTGCCGTTCCGCAGCCCTGGTCCGGCGTTCAGCCGCAACATCATCGTCTCCACCAACCTGGGGAACGCCCCGGTCCAGCTCGAACCGAGTATCGTGGTGGACCCGCTGGACCCGAACCATCTCGTGATGGCGGCGATCGACTACAACCTCGACACTGGCCTGGGCGTCTATTCCAGCTTCGACGGTGGCGCTACCTGGGGTGAGCCGACCCAGGCGCTGATGTTCTCGCGGGATTTCACCATCGCCGGCGATCCGGTGCTCGCCTTCGGGCGGGACGGTACGGTCTATCTTGTTTTCCTCACGTTCGGTGTTCAGGAGTTCGACTTTGGCCCGGTCCGCGACTTCGCGCCGGTCCTCTCGATCGGCATTGCCCGCTCGACCGACGGCGGCGTCACCTGGAGTGAGACCACCCACGCCGCGACCTCCCGCGTGCGCACGTTGAGCAACGTCGACCCCGATGGCAAGGAGCGCGGCACCTTCTCGTACGAACTCCTCGACAAGCCGTGGCTGGCGATCGGGCCGGATCCGGCGAACCCGGAGCAGGACCGCATCCACGTCACCTACACCGAGTTCCGCATCACCGCCGGCCTGCTCTACGCCGACGAGGTGCCGTTCCTCAGCGGCGACCAGGTCGAGACGACGATCAAGGGCGTCGTCTCTGCCGACAGCGGTCGGACCTGGACCGAACCGGTCGGGATCAGTCCGACGACGTTCGAGACAGAGGGCTCCGGCGAGGAGGAAGGCGAGGGTGAAGGGTCCTCCACGGGCACGCTGCACCCTCTGGCCCAGAGCGACGAAGGTGCAGGACGTCAAGAAGATACCCAGCAGGAGGAAGAGACGACCGCGATGACCGTGGCCTCGCGGACCGTGCAGGGTTCGCAACCGAAGGTGATGGCGGACGGCACGACTGTCGTGGCGTATATCGACACCACCAACGACGGAGTGCAACAGGGCTACGCGACGATCATGGTCGCCACGTCCACCGATGGGGGCAAGACGTGGGGCGACCCACGGCGGGCGGGGACGATTCTCGAACCGAACGATGTCGCGCGAGGTTCGTCGTTCCGCTTCTGGGGCGCGGCGTTCCCGCAGCTCGAAGTGGGGCCCGACGGCCAGATCTATATCCTCGCCACCTCGCGGAGTTTCGACGACCCGCTCGACGACGGCGATGTCTACTTCCTGCGCTCCGAGGACCGCGGCGAGACGTGGGCCGCGCCGTTCCGCCTCAACGGCGACGATACCGACCGGCCCCAGTTCTTCCCCTCGATCGCCGTCGCGCCCGATGGCAGCTTGCACGCGATGTGGGGCGACATGCGTGACGACCCGCAGCGGGTCCGCTACCACATCTACTACACGCGCTCGAACGACGGGGGCGAGACGTGGGGTTTCGAGATCCCAGAGCAGGACTTCGCGGTGCCGGACACACGCGTCAGCGACTTCCCGTCCAACTCGCTCAAGGGCTTCCCCGGTGGCGCATTCATCGGCGACTATTTCTCGATCGACGCCACCGACGAGGATGTCTTCATGGTCTGGGCGGATAGCCGGCTCTCGGAGTTCGGCGGCGTCAACCAGCGGATCGCCTTCGCCCGTCAGTCGGCCATTCCCGCGCCGACGCTCTTCCTGAACCCCTCGGCGGGGCCGGCCGGGCGCGACGTGACGGCGCAGGGGCTCGGGTTCCAGCCGGACACGCTGATCACCCTCACCGTCGGTGGTATCCCGGCGGCCAACCTGCTGACCGACGAGCGCGGCGGTTTCTCGACGACCTTCTACATGCCGGTGACGGGCGAGGGGCCGCAGCAGATCCTCGCCTATGACGAGACGGGCAACGCCGCCTCGGCGTCATTCTTCACCGAGTTCGGGTTCGACACGATCCAGCGCCAGCTCGCTGAGCTGGGGGCGCAGCAGGGCGGCCCCAGCGCCAGCCCGGCCGCTTCACCTGTGGCGAGTCCGATGGCGTCACCCGTCAGCAACGACACCGACCCGCTCGCCCCGGCACCGACACCGACGCCCATCACCAATACAGGTCTCGCCCCGCCGGTGGCGTCGGTC
>JACDBO010000128.1 GCA_013694885.1 Chloroflexia bacterium
GATCCCTGTCGCCAGCGCCTCGAGAACGGTCAGCGGCACCTCGATGGCACCCTGGTCGTCAACGACCGGGAACACGTAGACATCGGCCGCTTGATAGAGGCGTTCGATGTCGGGCAGGTATCGCTGAAGGACTGTGACGCCACTCCTCCTAAGGGTTACGAGCGTGTCGTGCTCCGCGGGAGTCGCCGTGCTCGCCACCACCACGACATTCGCACGACCACAGCGTGCGATCTCGGCGAGCGAATCGAGGTTACGCGAAGTGCGAACGTGCCCGACGTGAACGACCAGTGGTTTCCCGTCGGCAGGAGCAAGGCCCTCTCGCAGCTCTACCTTCGATTCCCTGCCGGGGGTGAACCGCTCACTGTCGACGACGGGCGGGATGACGAATTGTCTCTCGACAAAGGGGCGGATGTGGTCGGCGAGCCGCTGCGAGGCGACGAGCGCAAGGGCGGGACGGACGAAACGAAGTGCCCGAAGGCGGGGAGCGGCTTGCAGCACCACGATCGCCGCTCGGGCGCTCGGGACCGAGAGGCTCAGGACGGCTAGCCGTACGGTCGATGCCGTCGTGAAACCCGAGTACGGCACATACAAGAGCGCATCCGGGCGCTGTGCAGCGACACGGGCAAGATTGCGAGGATCGAACGCGGCCCAGCGAGAGGTCCCCTCTAGCCGAAGCTGGGTAGCACTCGCCCCCGCTGCGCTCGCCGCCGCGACAGCTTGCCGAGCCCAGTTGCGCATTCCTTCGTCGGCGTGGCCGCTCAACTCGGTAACGATGCACAGCCGCAAGCGCAACAAGTTAAACTAATCTGCCACCCACGCCATGGCAGCCTCGTTCTCAGAACCCGATTCTACCGGCGACAACGAGCCGGGCTCGGGGTCGCTTCGAGTTGCGATGATCGGGACGCGGGGATTGCCTCCCTCCTACGGAGGCGTTGAACGCGCGGTCGCAGCCTTGGCTGATGAGCTCGCGTCGCGTGGGCTCCGTGTGACCGTCTATGGGCGCGCGGGCTACTGCGACCGAGCCCTGCACGACTGGCACGGGGTGAGGCAGATCTCCCTTCCGTGTATCCGTACCAAGCACCTCGAGGCCATCAGCCACACCGCTCTCGCCACCGCGCACGCGCTTGCCTCTCGTGAATTCGACCTCATCCACTTCCACGCCACGGGTCCAGCGCTATTCGCGTCCCTCGCGCGACTTGCGGGCAAGGCCTCCGTCGCCACCGTGCAGGGCTTGGACTGGAGACGTGAGAAATGGGGTCCCGTGGCCCGCACGGTGCTCCGACTGGCGGCGCGGACCGCGGCCACAGTGCCAAATGCAACCATCGTCGTCAGTCGTCAACTGCAGCACCTGCTTCATGTGACCTATTCTGTCGACGCGACCTACATTCCCAACGGTGTGGACCTCTCGGACCTTGGCGCGGCCGACCAGTCACTCGAGGGCCTCAGCTCCGACGGGTACGTCCTCTTTCTTGGACGAATCGTGCCGGAGAAGCAGGTGCATCTTCTGATCGAGGCCTTTGCCCGCCTCGACACTGACAAGCTATTAGTCATCGCAGGCCCATCCTCGCACTCGGACCGGTACGTGCGGTACGTGGAGGACCTGGCCGCCGGTGATGACCGAGTGCGAATCGTCGGCCCGCGATATGGCGCGGAGAAGGGCTGGCTGCTCTCAAATGCCAGCGTGTTCGTCCAGCCCTCGACCATCGAGGGTCTACCGATAGCTCTCCTCGAAGCTCTTGGCGTCGGCGCTCGAACGATCGTGAGCGACATCCCGGAGAACGTGGAGGCGATCACGCTCGGCGGCGTTCGCTTCGGTCATGTATTTAGAAGCAAAGACGCTGATGACCTACGGCGAGCAATCCAAGAGGTGCTTGAAATGCCAGCGGACGCGACGGCGGATGCCGGAGAGAGGGTGCGCCGCGAGTACGCTTGGAACCGCATTGCCACCGAGACCGAGCAGGTGTATCGGCGCGCGCTGACCAAAGCATGCTGAAGCAGCGGCCCTGGGGGTGTCATCAGCCGGGCACGGCACGCCAACCTAGCCGACAGCCCCGAGTCGCCGCGCGGCTCCTCGGCCGACCCGCTCTAGCT
>JACDBO010000139.1 GCA_013694885.1 Chloroflexia bacterium
CCTATGCGCTACTCATGCCCCGGACTGCTCATCAGTTCGGGGCTGTTTCGTTTCATACTCAAGGAAGCGAGGCTCGAAAAAAAACGGTCAGCGGCACAGGTGAACGCCGTCATCTTCAACCGGCGGGAGGGTGGTAGTGTAGGATCCGCCACCTTCCCGCGTGTCGTTCGCTCCTCAGTCTGAGTGCCTGGCGATATGAACCCACAGCCCAGACCTGGTCCCTAACCAGATGCCTCCCCTCTCATCGAAGGGGATCAGGTCTCCCGTATCCCATCGCGGGAAGAACGCCCCGTTGAAGGACACCTCGGCGCGCAGAAGCTTCCAGTTGTCGGTTCGGCTGGTCGGCTGGAAGCGGATGTAGACAGGAAAGCGATCAGCGTTTTCCAAGTGGAGTTGCGGGACGCGGGGGTCGTTGACCGAAGCGTTGTTGATATTCGCGCCGTCGCCAAAGACGTATTCCCGCGACGAGTCCCGCTCGTAGTCATCGGCCGAGGTGTCGGCGCGAAACTCCCTACCGCAGACGCCGAGATAGACGTCACCGTCGGTCCCGGCGCCGTCCTTGTCGGCCGTCTGGATCTGAAGGGTGATTGTCTCGATGGCTGTCATTGGACGCCTCCAGGGGTGTAGGAAGAGTGTTGCAACGCGAGTGCTACCCGAAGATGACGGCGCCTCGCATTGTACCGGAACGGGCGGCGCGGCGCATTCGTACGAAGACCAATCCTCCCTTGTGACGCTCACAGACGACCGAACGTCCCGCGTTACACGCTTCAGTGCGCTGGCGAGGCTTGGCGAAGCGCCACGCTTTGTGCCGCCCGCGCTGCTCGTGGTAGCATCGCCCCACAATCGAAGAGCACGCCTACGGGAGCTCGGGTAGCCGGGCTGAGAGGGTGGCCAGTGAACGCCGCCGACCGTCGAACCTGATCGGGATAATGCCCGCGTTAGGGAAGATGATCTGCATGTCCGCGCCGCTGGAGAACCAGTGGCGCTTTCTTTTTGCCCCGGATGGTCAGCGGTCGACCTCGTGACGCGGTCGGCCGGCTCGACCGCCGGCTCCCCTCTCCGTTGAAGATTCCCGTTTGGCGCGCATCGAAACTCATTCGACCGCACGACGATCAGGGCACTGACCGCCTCGGTCCGAGCGCGGTCTCGTGAAAGGTTCCCGTGCCGATGATGGGACTACGTTTCTCGCTCTTTCCAATGCAAGACGAGTTCCTGCCGTTGATTCTGCACGCGGTCGACGGGCTGGATCAATTTGGCGTCGACGTCGACGTCGATGAAGTCTCGACGTGTCTGATCGGCGAGGAGCCAAACCTCTGGGAGGCCGTGCGCGTCGCGTTCGGCCGCGCCGTCACCGGTGGGGACCATGTCGTGCTCACCGCGACATTTTCCGCCGGATGTCCCGGCGAACCGGAAGGAGACGTGTGCGTACCACGCGCCTACGACGGACCGGTGGGTGGTGAGGAGGGATGGTCGGCCGAGGCGCTCGCCTTGCCAGCGCGTGTCTCCGCTCAGTTCGCGCTCTACCCGCTCGGCACGGATGACTACATGGCCGCCATCTACGGCGAGATCGACCGCGCCAGGCGAGCCGGAGTCGAGGTGACTGGCCGCCACTTCTGCACGCATCTCAGTGGGAGCGGCGTGGCCGTGTTCGAACTTCTGCGGGCGGCATTCGCGGCCACACGGAGCAAAGCGGCGCACGTCGTGATGACGGCCACGATTTCGGCCAAGAGCCCGAGTCTGGCCCGCCAGGCGACGCAATGAGGGAGGCAGGCATGGCGACCATGCGGGGAGCGGGACGGCGGACCTGGAGCACGCACGACATCGTCCTGGTGGCGGTGCTGGCGGTCGTCTTCGGGTTCCTGTACATGCAGTGGCTGCCGCTCTGGGTAGCGGCGCGAGCGCTGGGCGCGCAGATCGGGCAAGAGGCGCTGTTCGGATTCTGGCTGGCGGGGGGTGTCCTCGCCGCCTATGTCGTCCGGCGGCCAGGCGCGGCTCTGACCGGCGAGTTCCTGGCTGCCCTCGCCGAGGTGTTGTTTGGGGCGGTGGCGGGGACGCCGCTGCTTATCACTGGAGTGATGCAGGGCCTGGGGGCGGAGCTCGTCTTCGGCTCGCGGCGTTGGCGCGACTTCTCAGTGGGTACGGTGATGATCGCCGGCGGGGTCGCCGCGTTGGTGGCATTGCCGTGGAACTGGATTCGCCTCGGTTACTTCGAGCTTGATGCCGATTTCTTGCTGCTGCTCGGCACGGTACGGATGGTCAGCGGAGTGGTGCTGGGCGGGCTCTTCCCGAAGGTGCTGGGCGATGCGTTGGCCGACACCGGGGTGCTTTCCAGCTTCGCCATCGGGCGCGCCCGCCAGCGACCGGTGTAGGCAGTGCTGGCGATCCCCGCCATCCGGGCATCACGCCTGTCAGTACGCTTTCTGACGCGACGTGTGGCGGCGCTCCGCGATGTGGACCTCACGGTCTATCCGGGGGAGCGCGTCCTGGTGGCCGGGGCGAGCGGCTCGGGCAAGAGCACCTTGGGTTTGTCCGTCACCGGCCTGATCCCGACCAGCGTCGATGCCGACATCGAAGGTTGGATTGAGGTGGCCGGCACGCCGACGGTGGAGTACGCGCCAGGCGCCTTAGCCCGCCGCGTGGGTATCGTCTTTCAAGATCCCAGTAGTCAATTCACGATGCTTACGGTCGGCGATGAAGTGGCGTTCGGTTTGGAGAATATCGGCGTCGATCCATCGGCAATGCCAGAACGAGTGGCGGCCTCCCTCGCGGCGGTGGGGCTCTCCGACCGCGCGGACTGGCGGATCGACCGGCTGTCGGGCGGTCAGCAGCAACGAGTCGCGCTCGCGGCCACCCTCGCGATGCGACCAAACACGCTCGTGCTCGACGAGCCGACCGCCCATCTCGATCCGCGCTCCGGCACTGAGCTCTACACCCACCTTCAGTCTGTCGCCACGGACACGGGTACGGCACTCCTGCTCGTCGAGCACGACACGGACAAGGTGGTGCCGAGCCTCGCGGAGCGTTGCCTGCTCCTCGGAAGTGACGGCCGTGTGGAACTCGACCGATCGGCCCGAAACCTGTTCGGAGACGTATCGTGTGCTCGCCACTGGTCTGATGCCGGTCTCCAGCTCCCGGCCGCCGCCGCTATTTACCTTGCGATTGACGCGGAGGATGCGGACATCTCGCTGGAGGGATCCGCCGCCGCGACCTGGATGGCCCGGAATCCAGCGGCCCAGCGCCGCCTCCGAACCGCTCGATGTGGGGACGCGAAAAGAGCTCCGGGAGACGTGGTGCTCGATGCGCGAGCGCTGTGGCGTCGCTTCTCGACACCGGCGGGGGATCACCAAGCGCTGAAGGGCGTAGACCTTGTCGCGCGGGAGGGCGAGCTCGTTGCCGTCGTCGGTCGCAACGGAAGCGGTAAGACGACCTTGCTTCGCGCACTCAGCGGTCTCATCCGGCTTGATCGCGGCGAGGTCCGCCTCGAGGGCCAACGTACTGTCGATCTTGGCCTGGACGCGACCGCGCGCTTGATAGCCCATGTTTTTCAGAATCCGGAGAGCGGGTTTGTCGCCGCGACGGTCAGGGATGAGATCGCCCACGGCCCACAGGCGATGCGGTGGAACCAAGCGGCACGAGATAAGTTCGTGACGGAGGCCCTGAAGCGGTTCGGACTCGAGGCCGTTGCCGCCGCGAACCCGTACACGCTCAGTGGTGGTCAGAAGCGCCGCCTCAGCGTGGCCGCCGCGTTGGCGTATCGTCCGCGCGTCCTTCTCCTCGATGAGCCGACCTTTGGTCAGGATCGCCAGTCGGCCGAGGCGCTGCTGAACGAGGTTGCTACGCTCCGCGAGGCGGGTGCCGCGGTCATCGCGGCGACGCATGATTCCCGGGTCATCGCCGAGGAAGCCGACCGCGTGGTGGCGCTGGTCGATGGCGCCGTGGCCTTCGAAGGATCGCCGGGCGACTTCTACGCCGACGAAGAACTGCTGGCGATCACCGGGCAGGAGGTGCCCGCTCTCCGGCGCATCCTGGTCGGGGCCCAGGCGTTGGGCGCCGACGTACCGATTGATGGCCGGTGGCGCATTCCGTTGGCGATGAGCGCTCTGGCCGACGACTGGCGCACTGGATGAATGTCTTCGGCCAGTATGAGCGAGACTCCTGGTTACGGCGCCGAAACCCGACAGCGAAGCTCGTCGCGCACCTTATGCTGGCGCTCCTCCTGACAGTGGTCTTCGACCCGGTAACTCCTCTGGCG
This sequence comes from Chloroflexia bacterium, assembly GCA_013694885.1. Classification (GTDB taxonomy): domain Bacteria; phylum Chloroflexota; class Chloroflexia; order Thermomicrobiales; family UBA6265; genus JACDBO01. The sequence continues at coordinate 4,253 of JACDBO010000139.1, forward strand.
TTTCTGGCGGCGGCGGTACTGGTCGGCAAGGTTCTCGGCGACATTCCGCCGTGGCTCCTGCTGCGATCGCTGGCGCCCATCTGGTTGCTGGGATTGAGTCTGGTGGCAAGCAACGCGCTCTTTGCGCGTCAGGGAGCGGAAACCTCGGCGCATTGGAGTCTCGGTCCGGTGACGATGACCCTGGATGGCGCGCTGCTCGGGCTTTCGCTCGCCGAGCGAGGGGTGGCCATCGCGGGGTTCACCTTGCTCGTCGTGATGACGACCGGTCCCGAGGAACTCGTGCGAAGTCTCGTGCAGCAGGCGCATGCGCCTGCTCGCTTCGCGTATGCGATGCTGGCCGCCTACCGGATGGTGCCGCTGCTTGCGGAGGAGTGGGAGACCATCCGGCTCGCACATCGGTTGCGCGGATATGGCCTCAACCACAGGTTCGGTGCCGTCGGTCGGGTGCGCGATCAGGCGGGGATGCTCCTGCCGCTGCTGACAAATGCAATCCGGCGAGCCGACCGTGTGGCATTGGCGATGGATTCGCGCGGGTTCGGCGCGTCTGAACGACGCACGCACTATCGGAGGGTTCCCTTCGGTGCCGCGGACGTTTGGCTCGTCCTCGCGGCGGTGACCGGAGGGGTCGGACTGCTCCTCGTGAGTGCCGAGCTGGGGATATTGGAGACGTGGTCTGGCGGGTTTCCCTGAGCAAACCCAAAACTGCTTGCGGCGGGGAGTGGAAAACAATACAGTCCCGATTGACTGAGCCGCCGCGAGCCACCTCGCCTGTCTCGGTCCCGAGTACGTCGCCCCGCAACGCGTACCCGTTTCCTCGCTGGCCCCTCGAACGACCCGGTCCCGGTCCAAACCCCGCAGCTCCGACCGCCGGTATCATTTTCAGGTGGTGAATCGCTCTGTCGCCCAGCCCCTCGGGACTGTACGAACAAGATATACGTACATCATGATCCTGTCAAGGGGGTGGGTTAAGCAATTTCGCGGACATCCAGGGGCGAGCCGCCGCCGCCCATGTCGCGTGGGGCCATGTTGAAGCCGCCCAGTCTCGCTCACTCGATGCCGGTTTGCTGGCTGCCGAGGGTCCAGTCGGAAGCGAAAACGGCCTCGGCGCGGTCGACGAGCAGCGGTTCGGTCAGTACGACGCCGAGTTCGCGATTGGCGTCGAGCGAGGTCGCGGTCCAGTTCTGGGATCCGACGAAGACCTGACGGCCGTCGACGAGCACCACCTTGGCGTGGACGTAGACATGGTCGAGAAGACGCACGTCGACGCCGCCCTGAATGAGTCGTGTGGCGGCGGTCAGATTGGCCTCGTCGTTCTCGTCGGTCAGCATCAGACGCACCGAGACGCCTCGCCGCTCCGCCTCGGTCAGCTCGGCGAGCATCGCGGGGTCGCGAACCACCTCGGCGTAGAGGTCGAGCGACCGCTGCGCTCCGTTGATGAGTTCTCCGAGCCGGACACGGCTATTGTCGGGACTGACGATCAGCGCGAAGGGACCGGACGGCGGCCGTCCCTCCCAGTCGGCATCGAAGATTGTCCGCGCCTCCCGGACATCGGCGGCGACGGTCGAGATCACGCCGAACTCGCGATTGCGCTCGAACGACGAGCGGGTCAAGTTCTGATTCAGGATGAGGCTCGTCCGGGCGTCGATGACTGCGTACTTGGCGTGCGTGAAGCGGAAGCGATCCTGTCCCCACCGCACGGAGATGCCAGCGGCCCGGAGCTCGGCGGCACTCCCGGGTTGGTCTCCACCACCGCCGAAGGGGTGCTCTTCAAGGATCACGCGCACCTGTACGCCACGCGCGACCGCCGCTTCCAGCGCGTCGATGGTCGCGTCATCGGAGATGAGGTAGATCGTTAGATCGATCGTGCAGCGTGCGGCGGCGAGCTCTTCGAGGATCGGCGCTCGCCCGTCGTCGGGCTCAACGAAGAGTCCGCGCGTCTCCGACACGGGCGCCGGGAGACCGGCCAGGCAGGCGGCCACGCGCTCCGGCGCTTCGTCACGCCCGATCGGTCCGCAGCCGGCGATAAGGAGCGCAAGTACCAGCACGGAGAGCGGGAGACGCGGATGCGACCGTGCGGCTCGCCTCGCCATCGCGCCTCCTACGCGGTGATGACACTCGGTGGCCCTACCCAGCGTTCCGTTCGAGCCAGCGCCGGACTTCGGCGGCATGGTCGTCGTAGTGCACCCAGGTGTCCTCGGCAATCACATCGCTGATGCGTTCGAGGGACTCGGGCGGCAGAGTCGCCGCGTCGTCCAGCGATGTCAGCAACTGGTCATGTGTGGAGACCATCTCCTCGCGCTGCTCGGTTGGGGATCGAGAGGAACGAGCCGCCGCCTCGCGGGCGTTGCGCTCATCGGTCGCGACTCGCTTCCACGGGGTGCCGAGTTGTACCTCCCGGATCTTCTCGACCGCGACGGCGTCCCAGACGGCGACGTGGCCCATCAGGTCAGTGACGGTCCACTCATCGCAGACCGGAGCGTCGGCCAATCGGTCGGTCGGCATCCGGGCGAGCACTTCCTGCCAACTCTGCCAGCTCTCTTCGATCCGCGCGCAGATACTCGCCGCGGAAGTGTCCTGGTCTGCCATATGCCTAGGCCGCCTTGACCGCCGCGATGAGCTGGTCCATGGATGTCTTGGCGTCTCCGAACAGCATCGAAGTCTTCGGGTTGTGGAACAGGGCGTTTTCGATCCCCGCGAAACCCGGCGTCATACCCCGCTTGAGCACAACGATATTGTGGGCGCTGTCCACATTGAGGACCGGCATCCCGTAGATGGGGCTGCTGGGGTCCGTGCGCGCGGCCGGGTTGGTGACGTCATTTGCACCAACCACCAGCGCGACATCGGTATTCTGGAAGTCGTCGTTGATCTGATCCATCTCGTAGAGGTCGTCATACGGCACATTTGCTTCGGACAAGAGCACATTCATGTGACCCGGCATCCGACCCGCGACCGGGTGGATCGCGTAGCGGACGTCGACACCGCGCTCCTGCAGCACGTCGGCGAGTTCACGGACGGCGTGCTGCGCCTGCGCCACCGCCAGACCGTAGCCGGGAACGATGATGACCCGGTTCGCATACGCGAGCGAGACGGCGACATCCTCCGCCGTCGTCGACTTGATCGGCTGTTCTTCGCCCGCTGCACCGGGTGTGCCGGTGGTGGCGGCGGGTCCGGCGCCGAAGGAGCCGACCAGCACGTTGAGCACCGAGCGGTTCATGGCCTTGGCCATGACGTAGGTAAGCAGACTACCGGAGGCGCCGACGAGCGTGCCGGCGACGATGAGCGTCTGGTTGCCGAGCGCGAAGCCGGTCAAGGCCGTCCCGAGTCCGGAGGCCGAGTTGAGAATGGCGATGACCACCGGCATGTCGGCGCCGCCGATCGGCAAGACGAGAGAGGCGCCCACGGCCAGGGCGGCCAGGAAGACGAGCGCGAGAAAGAAGCGAGCTAGCCCGCCGTCCTGCAGGATGATCACGATTACGCCGAGGACGAGGATGGCACCGACGGTCGCCAGATTGACCAGGTGATGGTTCTCGAACGTGACCGAGCGGCGCTTGATCATCTCCTGCAGTTTCATGAAGGCGATGACGCTGCCGGTGAAAGAGATGGCGC
>JACDBO010000144.1 GCA_013694885.1 Chloroflexia bacterium
GCCCATGCGGGCCGACCTTTTTCGTTGCCCAAATCAGGGTGGAGAAGGTGCGCACCCCGGTGCATACGAAGTGCCGAGGACCGAGGTTCGAGGGCCGAGATGGCACCTGCCTCGAACCTCGGCCCTCGCTGCTCTGCCCTGCGGCGGGCGTTCCTCTATGACTCCTCGTTGCGCTCCCCATCCTCGCTGGGCGCGTCGTCGGCTTCGCCTTCAGGGGCTTCGCCTTCGGCGGCTTCGGCGCCTTCCTCGGTCTCAGCGAGGACCGCTTCGACCTCTGGCTCCGGCTCGACGTACTCGGCCACCAGGTTGGCGATGACCTCCACGCCGTCGGTGATCGCGTCGACCCCACGCGGCAGGGTCAGGTCGGAGACGTGAAGCACATCGCCGACATCGAGGAGGCGCGAGATGTCGGCGTCGATCTGGTGCGGAAGGCTGCGCGGCAGTCCCTCGAGCTCAACCTCGGTGCGGACCGTGTTGAGGACACCGACCGCATCCGGACTGGCATTGTGGAGGACGACGGGAACCATCGTGCGCAGCTTCTCACGCAGGTTGGGCGCGAAGAAGTCGATGTGCAGGGGAGTGCCTTTGACCGGGTCGGTCTGCACCTCGCGGATCAACACGGTTTCGTCCCGCCCGTCCCATTGCAGCGAGACGAGTGTGGAGTGCCCGGCCCGCTGGTAGAACAGCTTCTCGAATTCTCGTCGGTCGACCGAGACGGAAACGGTCTCCGGGACGACCGGGCCGTAGACAACACCCGGAATCAGGCCTTCGCGGCGCAGCCGCTTGACTTGCTTCCCGAGCACGGTCCGCGGTTCGGCCCTCAGAATCAGCTCATCGGCCATGGTGGCGTTTCTGACTCCTACTTCCGCAGTGCGGGCAAGCTGCCTAGGGGCTGCGAAGCGCGAACCGGTGCGAGGCACACGCCAAACCCCGTGCCAACCTGGCACGCAGCGCCGAAGTCTAGCACAGCAGCGAGGCCCGGGCGGGCGGGTGCGGGCAGGTATGGGTACAATCCGTATCCAGACATTGTCTCGCGTGCGATTTCGCCGGAGCGAGCACACGTCGAGCGCGACCGGGGGACCATGGAGCAGGCACGGTACGCCGCCGGCGCTTCGCCGCTGGCGCTTCCATTGACGCCGTTTATCGGCCGGACCGAGCATGTGGTCGCGGTCGGTCTGCGCCTGCGCCATCCCGAAACGCGTTTGCTGACCCTGACCGGACCAGGTGGCGTCGGCAAGTCGCGCTTGGCATTGCGGGCGATGCTCGCGTGTGAAGACGCGTTCGCTGACGGCTGCCGCGTCGTGAGCCTCGCCGAAGTGCGGCTGCCCGCCGCGGTGCTTACCGCCATCCTTCGCCAGCTCGGTTTGCGTGAGGACGCGCACACGTCGGCCGCCGATCAGCTTCATCGGGCATTGCGCAATCAGGAGCTGCTCCTGCTGCTGGACAATTGTGAGCACCTCACCGCGGTCACTCCCTGCCTCGCCACGTTGTTGCAGCGATGCCCCGGCCTGACGATCCTGGCGACGAGCCGGACGCCCCTCCAGCTCCACGGCGAGCACGTCTATCCCGTCCCGCCGCTGACCTTGCCGGATTTGGACGCGTTGCCGCCGCTGGCGCGGTCGGAGGCCGTGGCGCTCTTCGTCTCCTGCGCCCAGGCCGTCCGCCCGGATTTTGTGCTGACGGAGGACAATGCCCGCGTCGTCGCCGAGATCTGTGCCCGGCTGGACGAACTGCCGCTGGCGCTCGAGTTGGCCGCCGCTCGATTGAATGTTCTCTCGCTGACGGCACTGGCGGACCGCCTGAGTGACCGGCTCCAACTGCTGACCGGAGGCGCGCGGGACCAGCCGCCTCGGATGCAGACGATGCGCGCCGCGATCGCCTGGAGCTACGACCTGCTCACCTCCGAGGAGCAGCGCTGCTTTTGCCGCCTATCCGTCTTTGCCGGCGGCTTCCCGCTCGACTTCGTCGAGGGAGGACTGAGGACTGAGGATTCAGGACTGAGAGATTCCCGAACCGAGATGCGCTCCTCGGAAACGGAGACCGGTGACGCGACCGGCTCAGTCCTCGATGCGCTGGCGTCGCTCGTCGACCACAGCCTGGTGCAGCGCGTCGACCGGGACGGCGAGGAGCCGCGGTATCGACTCCTGGAGACGATTCGGGAATACGGACTCGAACGGTTGGCCGCGTCGGGCGAGGAGGTCGCCGCGCGGGCCAGCCACGCCGCCTGGTGTGTGGATTTTGCCGAGACCAGCGTGGCGGCGTGGCGCGATTCGGAGGAATCCCGGTGGCTCGACCGGCTGGCGGCAGAGGAAGCCAACCTGCGGGAGGCGCAGGACTGGGTGCTGACGAGTGGGGACTGGCGACTAGGGCTACGTCTGGCGGTGGCCCTCTACACCTATTGGCTCACCCGTGTCCCCTCGCAAGATGAAGGCGGTTGGCTTGAACAACTGCTCGCGTTCACTCCCGAAACCGTCGACGGAGCATTCGGGACCGTCCGGGCGCGGGCGATGCACCTCCTGGGCATCCTGCGACATCATGCCGGCGCCTATGGGTCGGCGGGGGCAGCGTACGAGGCGTCCCTCGCCGCGCGGCGCGTGCTCGGCGATCGGACCGGACAGGCGGAAACGCTCAACAACCTGGCAGTCCTCGCGACCTCACTCGGCGATCCGTCCCGGGCCGTGCTGCTCTTCGAGGAACCGATTCAGCTGTGCCGCGAACTGGGGGATCGCCCGCGGCTGGCCCGAACGCTCTGTAACCGGGCGCTCGCGCTCAACGCGCTCGGCCAGCACGACCGCGCCCGCGAGGCGCTCCAGGAAGCGGACGGCATCATGCGCGACAGCAGCAGCGTCTTGGATCACGCAAAATATCGGTTCTGCCTCGGCGACACCGTGTGGGGAACGGGAGACGTGGAGACCGCGCGGCAACTCTGGGAAGAGAGTCTGGCGCGGTATCAGCAGCTCGGAGACGAGCACACCGCCGCGACGGTCCTGCCGAAACTGAGCCGGGTGGCGCTGGCCGCCCAGCAACACGCCCGCGCCGCGACGTACATCGCCGAAGCGTTGGGACATGGCCGGGCGAGCGAAGAGCTCGGTCTGGTGGCCATTCTGTTCGACGTTCAGGCCGCCGTCGCCGCCGCCAGTGGGCAGGCGGAGGC
>JACDBO010000154.1 GCA_013694885.1 Chloroflexia bacterium
AGGCTGACCGAATCGCCGTTCGCGAGGCCGAGCGTAACCGCGTCGTCCGGGTTGACCTCGACGATGTTGCTCGGCCAGCGTTCCATCACCTCCGGCTTACGCAGGTCGGTGTACATCGTCTGCCAGATCTCCTCGATCCGGCCGTTGATCAACCAGAACTCGCCAGCGGCCGTGTCGGGTTTGAGCCTCTCCCAGATCGCCTCGGCGGTGTCCCAGCCGACGCGCAGGAACATCGCCTTGCCACTCACGGAGTCGAACTTGCCGTTGGTGTGGATGCGCGGGGTGCCGACCACGTTCCCGTCGGCGTCGAGCCGGGCGGGGAGTTGCACGCCGTTGGTGCCCAGCTCGCGCATCACCTGGTGGGCGGTCGTGCCCTTGAGCCGGGCGGCGATGACGACAGCTTCGTGGGAGGTATGGTTCTCCGACTCGTCCTGCAACTGCCCGCGCAGCGCGGTCACGTCGTAGTCGGTCGGCAACCCGGCCGTCGCCTCGAAGATCTCGTTCTCGTCTTGCCAGTCAAAGCCGTCAAGGCCCATCTTCTTGGCCACCTGGGCGACGATCCACCAGTCCGGCTTGGCCTCGCCCGGCGGATCCATGAAGCGGTCGGAGAGCCGCAGGCGCCGCTCGCCGTTCCAGCGGTGGCCGGGCATCTCGCCCCAGGTGGCGGCCGGCAGGACCAGGTCGGCGGTGCGCGTGGTCAGGTTAGGGAAGATGTCCTGAGCGAAGAGGAGCAGGCCGTCCGTGTCCATCCGCTCCTTGAAGTTAGCGATCACCGCCGCGGTGTCGGTCGTTTCCGGACCGGGGTGGGCCGCCTGCTTGGCGAGGATCGTCTCGCGCGCCCACTGGGCGGAGTTGGTCATGCCGAGGGGGTTGGCGCCGACGACGTGGTAGATCTTGACCTCGCCGTCGGCGATGTGCTGATCGATGTAGTTGGGGATTTTGTTCCCCTCGAAGGTGTCGGTCGCGGCATCCATCGGGTAGTCGGCGGCGCCGGCGTAGCCTTCCTGGTGCCCGCCGGCGCGGGTGATGCCGCGCCCCTCGGCGCCGACCGAGCCGGTCAGCAGCGCCAGGTTGCCGATTGAGCCGATCGTCTCGTAGTTGATGCTCCAGGTCGCGCCCTTCTCGAAGGTGATCAGGGTCTTGCGCGGCGTTCCGTCGCCGTTGGGTTTGGCGATCAGCTCGGCAGCCTTCTGGATCTTCTCGGCCGGCACCCCGGTGATCCGCGCCGCGTTTCCCAGCGCGTAGGCGTCCATACCGAGGATGTATGTCCTGTAGTCCTCGAAACTCACCGCCCAGTTCTTGCGGCGCCAGACCTCTTCCTGGGTGATATCCGCGGCCGTCGCGGTCGTGGCGACGAACGCCCGGTCCTCCCACCCCTGCTCCAGGATGTGGCGCGCGATCGCCCCGGCCAGGACAACATCGGTGCCCGGCACGAGCTGGAGGTGGACACCGCCGACCGTCTCACCGTAGGTGGCGGTGAAGGTCCGCCGGGGGTCGACGGTCACGAGCGGGGCGCCGCCGGGCACGATGTGCTCGGCGAAGTAGACGTCCTGGCACTCGTAGAGGTTAGCGCCCCAGGCGACGACGGTCTGCGCTTTCATACCGTCGTCGTACGCGGCACCCCAGGTTTCGAGGCCGATGTCGCTGAGGGCGGTCGTCTCGCCACCCATCGAGGCGCGGTTGTGGATGGCACCGTTGGGGGTGCCGATGCTGCCGAAGTAGAACTTGGTGATTGGGTACGTGTTCTCATAGTACTGGTAGGCGTAGAAGCGGATCGCCATCGCCGGTCCGCCCCATTGCTCCTTGGCGTAGCCGATCGTGGCGGCCATGATCTCGATCGCCGCCTCCCAGGCAATCGGCTGCTGGGCGCCGGCGACTTTGAGGAGCGGGTAGGCGAGCCGGTCGTGCGTCGGACCGTACGGCGACCAGATGCCGCGGGCGTTGGAGCCGCCGCGGGGGGAGTAGTCGCCGCGGTTGACCACGCACTCGCGGTCCGGGACGATGGCGACGTGGTAGTCCTTGCCGTCGGCCTTGCGGATCACGTTGTACATCGAGGGCGCGATCCACTGGCCGCTCAACGGACCGGTGGGGTAGTCGGCACCGAGGGCGTTGCCGGCGGCGTCGGGGGTGCCATCCGGCGCGGCGGTCGGCCAGACGTAGGA